>CACXUV010000128.1 GCA_902770845.1 uncultured Prevotellaceae bacterium | reverse complement strand
GTCATTCTTTTTGTTCATCTCGTAGATCATATCCTTTTCGTTTTCGTTATCGTTTTGGTTAAAAGCGGGCAGTTCCCTACGGTGCCGTTGGCTTATCCCCGATTTGGCTTGCTCGCTTTCGGAAAACACCTGCATTCGGAAGGTATTCATCGCAAAGGAACTTGAGATACTATGGATTTATGAAACACCAGATGGCGAGGGCCTGTATTGCCTGGCCTACCAAACCGCCAAGCATCGTACACGTCCAGTCTCCCCAATCCCAGCGGCCACCCCACTGTTGGTCCTTGAACTCCATACCGCTGGCGACTCCCAGCACACACAGAATTGTGAACACTAATGCCAGCGTGTCTCGTCTGTAAATAATATTGCTTTCATACTTATAGTTGTTTAATGTTGTTTGGGTTTACTAATATTTCTCCTTTTCTGCCTTGATAGCATCGTCGAGTATCTTTTTCATTTCGCGCAGTTTCTTAAACACTTCCTGCGATGTACGTGGGCAACCCATCATCCATGATTTCAGGTTGGGCATGTCAAATCCAAACTCAGCAGCGTCGCAGCAATATTCCTGCCACTCAATATACTGCTCACGGCCAATGTCATGCTCAACGCAGTAGATAATATCATTCATACCTATGGTGAACATTCCTCCGCCATAGTCGTACACACCGCCAATCTCTTGGCCAATCCAATAGCCGTAGTAGGCATCCAGTTCCCACATGCGCAGTAGTTCCACAAGGTAGCCGTTGCAAGCCTTCTCATACTGTTCCTTTAGCATCCTTTTGACGCTGTTCTTTGTCTTTTCCATAATTCGTTTAATTCGTGGTCAGTCATCCTCAATTTATTCATGTTTAGCAAACACCAGCAGGCGGTCGGTGCTGTTCTGGCTGTCGTACTCATAGCCGTCCTCTTTGTATTTCTCCACGGTGCGGTTCAGCGTGGCGTTGTCGCCAGCGTTCTCAATCACGATGAAGCGGCGACGGGTGCTTATCAACCTGCCAAAGCCGTGCGCCTCGCGCCAGCCCTTCACCTCGATTTCTTCCAGTTGTTTACTCAGTCGCTTGTTGGTGCGCTGCTGAATCAGCGCGACGATTAGCATGATTACAAATGCAATCGTCATAAAGATAAATTGTACCATCATAATTCTATGCTATTTCTTTCAAATTCTTTTAAATTCTTGCAAAACTTGCAAGTATTTTAATGGTTCTTACTCTCATATTCAGTCATCAGGCCAAGGCCTACGCAGATGCACTGGATGGGATCGACCTTGCAACTGTCCGAACCTGGGTTGCGCTTCACGGGCTTCTTGTTGCCCAAGTCCATGTCGGCACTCGCGCCACCTTTTCCGTCGATGGAGAGCACGCAGTTGCCGAACAACCACGGCCACATGGGGTTCGCGCTGAAGGTGATGTAGGGTATGGGCGACTTGATGGCACGGGCGAGGTCATCGGTGGGGGCATTGAACCACGCATTCCTCTGCGAGACGGGCAGCACATACTTGTCGGGCTGCGCCACACCCTTCTCCTGAAGATAGGCTTTCAGCGTGTTTATCGGGTCCTTCGACTGATAGGGGTCGTAGCCGAAATACTGGAACTGACAGCCCTTGTTCAGCAGTTCATCGAACCGCGTGACGAACAGCGAGGGCTGGAAGACGGCACCAGGCGATATGTGCAACCACCCCTTCGCAATCCATTCCTCATAGAGTGGCCGTATCGAAGACTTCTCCAGCACATCCTGCTTGATCCACGCATCGAAGTCCGCAAAAAGCTCATACCCATGCCCTGAGTGGTGCTTGCGGGCTGCCAGATAGCCTGCCGTGTGGAGGTCATCGCCCTGGCTGAAGTCGAGTCCGGTGAAGATGACCCAACCGCCAGCACCAGTGTAGGCGTCGATGGTCTTGTCGTTCTGCAACGCCCGCACAACTTCCGGCTTTATCCACTCCTGAATGTGAGCCGTCTGCCACATGTTAAAATCTTTCGTCAGCACCTCCTGCTTGGTGTCCTCGGTGCCGGTGGCGGCTTCGTGCAGTCGCTCGCGGTAGTAGGTGGGCTGCACGGTGGTGCCGATGCTGCGGTTCACCTTCTTGAAGAGTTCGGGGTCGTCGAGCTTCGTCAGGTCGTCGGTCAGCTCCCACTTGTCGAGCTGGAGCAGGAAGGCGCACCAGTAGTCGTCGGGCGTGCGGCGGGGC
>CACXUV010000127.1 GCA_902770845.1 uncultured Prevotellaceae bacterium | reverse complement strand
CTACGGTGCTCAGTATCTGGCCAAGTATGGCGGCGGCAAAGTGCAGCAGTCCAATACGCGCGAGTATGGCCGTGCCAATCTGAATTTTATCGACAGCAACAGCCCTCTGATGAAGGGCGTGCCCACGGGCAGCCAGGTGTGGATGAGCCATGGCGACACCATCGAGTGCCTCCCGGACAATTATCATGTGATTTGCTCCACCGACAGCGTGAAGAACGCTGGCTATCAGATTGAGGGCGAACAGACCTACGCTATCCAATTCCACCCCGAAGTGCACCATTCCGTTGACGGATTGACGATACTGAAAAATTTTGTCGTGGACATTTGCGGCTGCGCCCAGTCGTGGACCCCTGAGTCGTTTATCGAGACCACTGTGGCCGAGTTGCGCGCCAAGGTGGGCGGCGACAAAGTGGTGCTGGGCCTGAGCGGCGGTGTGGATTCCACGGTGGCAGCCGTGTTGCTGAACCGTGCCATCGGCCACCAGCTGCATTGCATCTTTGTCGACAACGGTTTGTTGCGCAAAAACGAGTTTGAGGGTGTGCTGGAGTCCTATCGCGACATGGGACTGAACGTGAAGGGCGTGGATGCCAAGGAGCGTTTCTACAGTGTGCTGGCCGGAGTGACCGACCCCGAGAAGAAACGCAAGGCCATAGGAAAGACCTTCATTGATGTCTTTGACGCCGAGGCCAAGCAGATAACCGATGCCAAATGGCTGGGCCAGGGCACCATCTATCCTGATGTGATTGAGTCCAGCTCGGTGAAAGGCCCGTCGCAGACCATCAAGTCGCACCACAATGTGGGCGGACTGCCGGATTATATGAAGTTGCAGCTTGTCGAACCGTTGCGCAGCCTCTTCAAGGACGAGGTGCGGCGCGTGGGTAGGCAGTTGGGCATCAAACAGGAACTGATCGGGCGGCATCCCTTCCCAGGCCCCGGTCTGGCCATCCGCATACTGAGCGACGTGACGCCGGAGAAGGTGCGGCTGCTGCAGGAGGTGGACGACATCTTTGTGCAGGGGCTGCGCGACAACGACTTGTATGACAAGGTGTGGCAGGCGGGCTGCATGCTGCTGCCTGTGCAGTCGGTCGGCGTGATGGGTGATGAACGCACGTACGAGAGCGTCGTGGCACTGAGGGCTGTGGAGTCCGTGGACGGCATGACGGCTGACTGGTGCCATCTGCCCTACGACTTCCTGGCAAAGGTGTCCAACGACATCATCAACCGTGTGAAGGGTGTGAACCGTGTGGTTTACGACATCAGTTCCAAACCGCCGGCAACCATTGAGTGGGAATAAACTGGATATTGAAAAAGAACTGCAAAGCCTGATATCACTTTTCGGTTCCAAATAAGACTCACAAATAAACACAATCACGAATTAATACATTCATATTTTCGCACACTTCTCAATCTATGAAACAGAAACATCAGTTCCGTCGGGTAGCAAAGATATTGAAGGGTCTCCTTGTTGTGAGTCTGCTTTTCAATTTTCAATTTTCAGCTTTCAATACGGCTCGCGCCCAGATGAAAGGCGGCACGCCGGTAAAGGTGACACACAAAACGCAAATGGTGAATGGCAAGCGCTATTTCGCCAGAGGTTTTTGCTTCTGCTTCCTGAACCGCATGTTTAATCTGTTCAAGGTCATCTTGACCCAGCGACAGTTTGCGAACAAAGGTACGGTACTTCATAGACTAAAACTGAACTACGGGTGCTGCAGCGGCAGTCGGTTCTGCTTTAAAGTAAGCCTTTTCCTTAAAGCCGAAGATTTTTGCAGTAATAAGTCCAGGGAACTTCTGAATAGTTGTATTGTAAGTGCGTACAACTTCGTTATAGCGATTGCGTTCTGTTGCAATACGATTTTCTGTTCCTTCAAGCTGACTCTGTAAGTCAAGGAAGTTTTCGTTTGCTTTAAGATCAGGATATGCTTCTGCAACTGCAAGCAAGCGACTCAAACTTGAAGAAAGCTGAGACTGAGCTTCAACATATTTTTCAAAAGCTTCTGGATCATCTGTGTCTACGGTAATAGAAGCAGCCTGTGTACGTGCATTAGT
>CACXUV010000126.1 GCA_902770845.1 uncultured Prevotellaceae bacterium | reverse complement strand
TTAGGGAAACATTAAATGAGGGTGTGCCTATTTTGACACACCCTCCTCCGTTGCATATCAACGAGGGCCCCGTTGTGCCTGAACGGGGATGCCGTTGCACACAAACCGAGGCCCCGTTGTGTGCATACAGCGCCCCGTAACAGGCATGGAAGGGCCCGACGAATGCCTTCAGCCAACCACACAGCAGGCTGTTAGGGGTGAAAAACAGGCGGAAGAGTGACTTTCCACTTTCTATTTCAGCATTTTCCAGAAAGCTTTTTTCTATGAATTATTTTTACAGGCTGCGAGGAAAATAGATTCGACCTGTATGGTTGCCATCACGTACGGTTGTCAAGTAGGATTTGTTTTTCTAAAAACCTCAATCAGATCGTGTAAGTTATTTTTGCATGGTTATTTATTTATAAAAGTTGACAGTGAAACGGATGTTTCTCGCAAAATAATCGTATATTTGCAGTCAATAATTAAATATGATGCCCCAATAAGAATAATTGAGGTTTAGAAAACGAAATATCGCGTGTGCAAGAACTATGCTCACGAGGTTGACAGATAATAAAAAAAGTAGTATGAAAGAGTAGAACATAACACAGGAACGACATAAGGAAGCGTTGACTTTTTGATTCTTGGTTTCTGAAAATCGCCAAATAAGGAACGCCCAAGGATGATAGAAGTTGAAGAGCGAAAAGAATATGAACAAGAAAACTATCATCACCGCACTGCTTGCCATCGTCATGGGGATGCAGACGGGCAATGCCGACATTGTCCGTGGACGGGTGATAGACGCTGAAACCAAGGAACCACTGGCAGAAGCTTCGGTGAAATATACCCAAAGAACAGGCGACTATGGCTACTCTATAATGAACAGTAAGGCCGACTCACTGGGCGTGTTCACGTTCTTTGCCGACGGAAGAGGCAGCATAGAGGTGTCGATGCTGGGCTATTATAATAAGAAGAAGCCAGTGCTTGCTTTCAGCGACAGCCGCAAAGACACGCTCGACATTGGGACGATTGAGCTGAAGATGTCGCCGCAAATGCTGAAGATGGTGGAGGTGGCTGGCCGCGCCCGTCGTTTCACCGTTCGTGGCGACACGATCGTGTTTCATCCGGAGGCTTTTCATTTGCAGGAAGGTGCAAGGCTCGACGAACTGATCAGTAAGTTGCCTGGCGTGGAAGTGGACCAGGAAGGCAAGATGTCGTGGAACGGCAAGCCCATCCGACTGACCATGGACGGCGAGAGCATGCTGGGCGGCGACGCGCTGATGAAACAGTTGCCCGCCGAGGCTGTGCAGGACATCAAGGCTTACAACAAGGCTTCTGAGTTTAGCGAACGCACTGGCAAGGACGACGGCACACAGGACATGGTGCTCGACCTCACGATCAAGCCCGGTTTTCTCGACCGGTGGTATGGCGACGTGAAGGCTGGCTTCCAGACTCCCAACTACTACGAAGGTGAACTGACGATGAACCGATTGTCGAAGACTGATCCCGTGCTTGTCTTTGCCGATGCCAACAACCTGGGCAAGCGCCACCGTCGCTACATGGGCAGGAGCATGAGCATGTGGGGCAACGGCTTCGGACAGGAGCAAGGCGTGTCGGCCGGCTATCAGCACAAATGGAAAGAGAAGGCTGGCTCACATGAACTGAAAAGCCAATACAGCTTCAGTGGCGGACTGGCACACGACGACAACTGGCGCACCACGCGCACCGAGACCGAGAACTTCTTCCCCAACACAGCGGCCAGTCGTATTAGCAACGAATCGTATAACCGAAGCCACGAACTGAGCCCCACCATCAATGCCGACCTGCGTTGGGCAACAGACTCGCTGAACACCTTCTCCGTCACGGCCAGTGCTGAACATAAACGCATGCGTTCTCATGGTCGTGAGGAAACGGAACAGGAAGATCAGTCCGCCACAGGCGACTATCTGCCCACGCTCTCGCAACTGGTCACTTCGAGAAGCGAAGGACAAAACACCCACCTCTACACAAAGGCAGGCTGGGAACATTACATCAAGGACGGCGCACTCGGCGCCAGTATCATCTTGAACTATACCGA
>CACXUV010000125.1 GCA_902770845.1 uncultured Prevotellaceae bacterium | reverse complement strand
CAGCTGCCCATCGTCAAATACCTGCGCCCCGACTGGCAGGACTTCGACCCCGCCCAGCCCGACGACTGGCGCACGTTCAAGTGGGCACCGTCACCAATGAAAGATATTGTTAAACCTGACGGCAACTAAGCGGGCTTCGCCCTAAATGAGAAATGAGAAATGAGAAATGAGAAATAGTTATGACTAAAAACAATATACTGCTGGATAAATCCATTTCTTTTGCTATCAGAATTGTTAATTGCTACAATTATCTTTGCAATGAGAAAAAGGAGTATGTTATGTCAAAGCAAGTATTCAGAAGCGGAACCAGTATTGGTGCTAATATTCATGAGGCCGTACAAGGACAGAGCAGGGCTGATTTTGTCAGTAAACTGGGAATTGCTCTGAAAGAAGCCAGTGAGACATCGTATTGGTTAGTGATTCTATATAGAACCAATCATTTAGAGGAGAAAATGTATATGTCTTTGAAGGAGGATGTAGATGAGATAATCCGAATTCTTATTTCGACCATTAAAACAACAAAAAACAATGACAATGAAGCAACCCGCTAACAAACTGATACTGTTAGTTTTATCATTTATCATTTATCATTTATCATTTAGCTACGCAGTAGCGCAATCCTGGCCAGAGGCCAAACAAGAAGCCAAGCCCGGCGCCCGCTGGTGGTGGCTCGGTTCGGCAGTAGATAAGGAGAATCTGAAGTGGAACTTGAATCAGTATGCTGAGCACGGCATCGGGGCGGTGGAGATAACACCTATCTACGGGGTGCAGGGCAACGATGCGAACAACATTCCCTATCTGAGCGACAAGTGGATGGAAATGCTGCGCTACACGCAGGAACAATGCAAGGAGAACGGCATCGAGCTGGATATGGCAACGGGTACTGGCTGGCCATTCGGCGGGCCTTGGGTGCCGTTGGAGGAAAGTGCCTGCAAGGTGTTGTTCGTCGATACCACGTTCACGGGCAAGAAGGTAGAGGGCTTGCAGTTGCAAGTGCCAGAGAAAGACCGCAAGTACTCGCGGCTGCAGAAGGTGATGGTTTATGGTGCTAATGGTGCCATTGATGTGACCTCGGCTATGCAGAACGGCCAGTTGACGTGGAAGGCCCCCAAGGGCACGAAGAAGCAGGACGAGTGGCGCGTCATTGCCGTCTACATTCGCTACGGCGTGATGAAGGTAAAGCGTGCAGCACCCGGTGGTGAAGGCTTGGTCATCGACCACTTCGACCGCCGTGCGGTGGCGAATTATCTTCGCCACATCGAGGAAGCCTTTGAGCGCACCCATACCCCCTATCCGCATACGTTCTTCAACGACAGCTACGAGGTGGCCGACGCCACGTGGACACCCACTCTCTTCGAGGAATTCGAGAAACGACGCGGCTATAAGCTCGAAGAGCATTTGCCTGACTTGATAAAGAATTCTCAAAACTCAAAACGCAAGCCTCAAATCATCAGCGACTACCGCGAGACGCTGGGCGACCTGCTCTTGGAGAACTTCACCGAGCAGTGGACAGCCTGGGCACATAAGCATGGAGCCATTACCCGCAACCAGGCACACGGCTCGCCCGCCAACCTCATCGACTGCTACGCCGCCGTCGACATTCCCGAGATTGAGGGCTTCGGACTCTCCGACTTCGGTATCAAGGGCCTGCGAACCGACCCGGGCAAAACCCGCAAGAATGACTCCGACTACTCTATGTTCAAGTACGCCCCGTCGGCTGCCCATGTCTGTGGCAAGCCTTACACGTCGAGCGAGACCTTTACGTGGCTGACCGAGCATTTCCGTACGTCACTATCGCAACTGAAACCCGACCTCGACCTGATGTTCTGCGCCGGCGTTAACCACATGTTCTTCCACGGTACGTGCTACTCGCCCAAGGACGACCCCTGGCCGGGCTGGAAGTTTTATGCCTCCATTGATATGTCGCCCACAAACTCGATTTGGCGCGATGCGCCCTATTTCATGCAGTATGTCGAGCGATGCCAGTCGTTCTTGCAGTGGGGCCAGCCCGATAATGACTTCCTCGTGCTGTTGCCTGTACGTGATATGTGGCAGAAGAACCTTGGTAAGCTGCTTATGCAGTTCTCCATTCACGCGATGGGCAGCCTGGCACCAGAGTTCATCAAGACCATCCTCGCCATCGACCGCGCTGGCTTCGACTGCGACTACA
>CACXUV010000124.1 GCA_902770845.1 uncultured Prevotellaceae bacterium | reverse complement strand
GGCCTCCGGGTCGGTCACGCCAAACTTCGAGGTGCCTTTAAACATCAGGTGCTCCAGATAGTGGGCCAAGCCAGTAGTCTCGGCTGGATCGTTCTTCGAACCTGTGCGCACGGCGATGAAGGTCTGAATGCGCGGCTCTTCCTTGTTCACCGAAAGATACACTTTCAGTCCATTTTGCAAGGTGTAGATGCGAGTCTGCGACATGTCGCCCTTCACCTCCTCATACTTCTTTTCGCAAGAAGCAAACAGCGTTGCTGTAGCAACCACTGCCACAACAGCTTTAGTCAGTTTCCTTAGTTTCATAATGGTTATTGCTTAGAGTTACTCAAATTTGCGGCAAATATACACCTTTTCCACGAAAAAGCAAAGAATAATGACTTTTTATTAGTATTTTTCTCCATTAATATACCATTGTGACATCAGGGAAAAGGCCGTTTTCTACTTGTTTTTCAATTATTATTCAACCGTTACATTCATGCCTCTTTCGTCTTGCTTATCTTGAGATTAACCCATTTGCCTTGGAAAAGACGGAAAAGGAAAATGAGTCCACGGAAGGATAGGTCGATGGCCATAGCCGTCCAGACACCTTTCAGACCGTAGCGAGGTGCCAGGAAGTAAGCCAGCGACAGGCGCACTCCCCACATGGACGAAAGACTCATGATGGCAGGTATCAGCGTGTCGCCCGCACCAATGAAGATGCCGTTGCACACGATGGTAGCTGCAAACATCGGCTCGGCCCATGCCTCGATGCGCAATGCCTGTGCACCCTCCTGTATGATGGCTTCAACAGGTGTCATGATAGCCATCAGTTCGGGCGCGAAAATATACATGAGTATGCCCATGACGGTCATGACACTGATGCCCAGTCCCACTGACATGTAGGCAAACGAGCGCGTCAGCAACCGCTGGCCTGCACCTATGCCCTGCCCTACGAGCGTCGTGGCGGCTTCGGCTATGCCATAGCCCGGCATGTAGCACAGACTTTCCACCGTGACGGCAAACGAGTTGGCGGCAATGGCAATGTTTCCCAGCGGGGCTACAATCATGGTGCTCACAATCTGTGCGCTGCCCATCAGCAGATGCTGGAAGCCCATTGGCGCACCAATACGGAAAGCCATGCCCACCGTGTCGGCATGCGGACGGAACGAGCCGGGATGACCTTTCAGCGACATCTGGCCCGACCGCATGAGCAAGAACCAAGTCATGAGCGCTGCCGTGACGATGAAGGCTACCAGCGTGCCTAAAGCCGCACCGATCACCCCCAAGTGGCATATAAAAATAAAGATGTAGTTGAAACAAACATCGAGCACGCACATCATGATGTTCAGCATGCTCGGTATCTTCATGTTGCCCGAACACTTCAGCATGGAGCCAGACAGCGACTCTAACTGGAAAAAGGGAATGGCCATGCCGAAGACAGCAAAATAGAGCGTGGCCTCGTGGGCAATATCAGCTCCGCCACCCAGCCAGAAGGGAAGATAGGGACTGACACCTATAGCCAGACAAAACAACAGAAAACTCCAGAGCGCACAGCACACCAGTGACTGACGGAGCACGCGACGTGCATTATGGAAATCGTTGGCACCGATGAAATGAGCCACCTGCACAGAGAATCCCATTGAAGCCGCACTCACAAGTCCGCCGAAGAGCCACGATGTGCTCTCCACAAGACCGATGGCAGCCGACTGCCGGGCTCCCAGATGTCCCACCATTGACGCGTCGATGAAGAACATCACCGTACTGGAAATCTGTGCAAGAATACTTGGAATACTCAGGTTGACAATGAGCCGAAGCTTCTCGCTCTGCGTCATTGTGCGCCCCTCGCGAATATATGATAAAAGGTCTGTTTTTTCCTTTTTAGCCATCAATGAGATTGATATATACTTTAAAGTGCATGCAAAGTTACTTCATTCTTTCGTGAAACGACAAGAAATCAATGTTTTTTTTGGATAGTTCAGATTATTTTCCGATATTTGCAAGGCATAACTCGTTAGTTGGAACTAATCAGGCTACTAAACATTCTCAATATGAAACGATTATTACTATTTGCAGTGCTGCTGGCTTCAGCATCTTTCTTGACAGCACAGACAGCAAGGAAGTTTACGGTAAACATTACATCGGACGGCAATGCCAACATGGTGGCCTATCTGCCAGAACAACCGTCGGGCAGAGCTGTAGTAGACTGTCCAGG
>CACXUV010000123.1 GCA_902770845.1 uncultured Prevotellaceae bacterium | reverse complement strand
ACCCCGAACCGGCTCCCAGCCGTTCGAACGTTTCTGCCGACCAGCGCCGCAACGACCAGTCCTCGTCGTTAATGAAAATGCCACGATACTGCACAGAGGGTGCTTGCAGTGTTCTGTCGCTTTCCCGCATCACCAGCTGTGAGCTTGTATGTGGTCTCACGTCGCCCCACCACACCCAGGGCGACACGCCAGCCTTCCGGCTCAGCTCCAAAATGCCGTAGGCTGTTCCACGGCCGTTATTACCCACCACCCATATCTGGCTGCCAACAGGTGCCAGGAAGAAAGCGTCCATGGTCGTCACCAATGAGTCAACGGGAACGCCCGCACGCTTCAGTCTGGCAACGGCGTGCAGATTCTGGTCGAGCTGCACAATGCGAATGGTGGCATCGTCCTTACGAGCCACAGCCTTGCGGCCTGTCACCAGCTGCATATCGCCTTGAAACATGTCAAGGGCCACACTCACCACAGCTGCATGCTTCCCTTCAACACAATAAGAAACAGGAGCCGTGCCGTCATACCACACCACATCAGCACATTTCATCGACAGGCAGCCGAAGAACAGAGACAAGAGTACAAGAACATTACGCATCATCGTTCGTTTTTGATTTAGTGCTTACAGAAAACCGTAGTAGTTTGTTTCAGAGAGCAAAGTTAGACAAAAAAAATGACACTGCCCTCATATTTCAGAAGATTAACAGTTGAGGGGCAATGTCAACTCTTACGAACTGTGCTGCAAAGCAAAGACATGCAGACCAAGGAAAATAAAAAGAACCGATGTCCGGAGAAAGGTGAACATCGGTTCGTAAAATACAATCTTTCATTCCTCTTCATTGCCCAATGCCAGGCTCACAATGGGCAACTGGCGGTCGATGGCAGCGTGAAAGGAGATGATACTTTCGCTTCGAGCCAGCCCCAAAGGCTGCAGCTTGTCGTGAATGATGTCGAGCAAGTGATGGTTGTTGGCTGCATATAGCTTCAGAAACAGATCATAGTTGCCCGTGGTGTAATGGCACTCAACCACTTCAGGAATGGCTTTCAGCTGTTCCACCACCTCATCGAACGACTCGGGATTCTTCAGGTTCAAGCCTATGTAGGCACACGTTTCATAACCCAGTTTCTCAGGATCCATGATGAACTGCGAACCCTTGAGCACGCCCATGTTTGTGAGTTTCTGTATGCGTTGGTGAATAGCTGCACCACTGACATTGCAGAGCCGCGCCACTTCAAGAAAAGGAATGCGAGCATCGTCGGCAATGAGCCGCAGTATTTGCTTGTCCAGCTGGTCGAGTTTCTGATTTGCCATAATATGTCTTGTTTTTTCTTTTTATCCTTTTGTTTATGAAAACTATTTATAGGATGATTCCGTGCAAAGGTAGAAACTTTTTTCGAAAAGAGCAACAATCTGTTACGAAAAAAGCGAAAAAGCCATTCAAACCATTACTTTTCTGTAGCCGAATAGTTGATTCTCAAAGCAAACGACTGCTGCAGGGCTTGCTTCACATCGGCAATGACGCCCATGGGCACGTCACGGTCGGCCTTGATGGAAATGGTCATGCGTCCCTGGTCTTCGCTCGACATGCGCTCACGCTCTGCGGCAATGAACTGGCGAATGTCGGAAACGGTGGCCAGTCGGTTGTTCAACTGCAAACAGAATCCCTCACCCGTGGCCGAAAGATAAGTGACAGTGCTGTCGGCAAACGATGTGGGACGACCGATGTAGATATAGCTCACGGCCGACTTGTGTCCCAGTTTCTGCACCTCGCTGCCCTGTGGCACGCGATAGCTCACCATGGGGTCTACCTGCCGCATGTGGGTTACAATCATGAAGAAGAACAGAACGGTGAAGATAAGGTCGGGCAACGACGAGGTGTTCAGTTCGGGCACACTTGGTGCCTGTCTGCCAAAAAGACGCTTCATGGCTGGCCTCCTTCCTCCGTGGTGGGCACGGCTTCACTGATGCGCTGCGGAAACACCATGGCCAGCGCATCGCGTTCCTGAGGCGAGCACTGCTCAAGCGGACGTCCGAACCGCCGCACAGCCAGCTCGGTGCGCAGACGGCGATAGGCGGCCACAATGGCGTTCTGCATCTGGAAATAAGCGTCATAGCTGGTGCGGCGGTCTACCTGTATAGAAAGCACATGGCGATCGCTCACCTGGGTGAGTCCCAACAAATGAACCTCACGCTGACTTTTCTCAGGCATGGTGGGACTGTTCTGGGCATTAGCCACAAACTCAGCCACGCGGTCGGTCAGTTCCTGCGGCGTGGCTGCCTGTCCAT
>CACXUV010000122.1 GCA_902770845.1 uncultured Prevotellaceae bacterium | reverse complement strand
ATGTTACTAAAAAAAACGGTGCTTTATTTGTCGTATTTGAATTTTTGTATTACCTTTGCAGCCGTCTTTTTGAGGCCGCGATGGTGGAATGGTAGACACGAGGGACTTAAAATCCCTTGACCCGAAACGGTTGTGCGGGTTCGAGTCCCGCTCGCGGCACGAAAGGAGGTCATGGGGACGATGAGGCATTCGGCTGACAGGATTCTTCTGAAGCCCCCTTCTGACGCAACAAAGGCGCTCTCTCGGCTGAGGGAGCGCCTTTGTTTGGCTTGTACCGCGAAAGGTTAGTTAAGAGCATCGGCGAGTTCGGCACCGGCCTTGAACTTCACCACCTTCTTTGCTTCGATAGTGATCTTTTCCTTGGTGGCAGGGTTGATGCCTTCACGAGCGGGGCGCTCGTTGACGGCAAATGTTCCGAAGCCAATCAGCGACACTTTGTCGCCTGCAACAAGGGCGTCTTTAACGGCAGCAACCATTGCATCGAGAGCATTCTTTGCGTCAGCTTTTGTGAGTCCAGCACCAGCTGCAATCTTTTCAACTAATTCGGTCTTGTTCATAATTAATTCAGTTTAAAGTGTGCTTAAAAAATAATAATTTGCAAATTTAAACGCAAATATAACAGAAAGTATTCAGAAAACAAACAAAAATCAAGAAAAAATGCATTTTTTGTTGAAAAATAATTCGAAAAGGGCATTTTTCATAGGTTGAAACAGATATTTTTCGTAATTTTGCCGCAAAATTCGTAAATCTTTAAAATAGAAGAAAGAAAGTGTTTCAGAACATACCAACAGTAACAAAAAATCTGCTCATCATCAATGTGCTGGCCTATCTGGCCTCCGTTGTGCTGGAGATGGGCGGTACTTTCGACTTGTCTTACTGGGGCGGCCTGCATTTCTTCGGCTCCCCCCATTTCTATCTCTATCAGTTTGTCACATACATGTTCTTGCATGGCAGCCTCACCCACCTGTTCTTCAACATGTTTGCGCTCTGGATGTTCGGTTGCGTCATTGAGCGCGTGTGGGGTTCGCGCAAGTACCTGGCCTACTATCTCATCTGCGGACTGGGTGCCGGCCTGTGTCAGGAGCTGGTGCAGTTCCTCATGGGCAGCTATAGCCTGACCATCGGTGCGTCGGGTGCCGTCTATGCCATTCTGCTGGCTTTCGGCATGACCTTTCCCGAAGAGCGCATGTTTGTGTTCCCCCTGCCCATACCCATCAAGGCCAAGTGGTTCGTCATGGGCTATGTGTGCATAGAGCTGTTCTTGGCCATCAACTCCAGCGGCGACGGTGTGGCCCATGTTGCCCATCTGGGCGGCATGCTGTTCGGCTTTCTGCTCATTCGCTACTGGGAGCGCCATCCCTATCAGAACTTCGACCTCGACAGTGGCAGGCAGTTCATGGGCCGCATGTTTGAGAACCTGGATGCCCGCAAGCGCCGCAAGCCACGGGCTACCGAGCCGCCCCGCAGACCTGAGACCGACATGGAGTATAATGCCCGCAAACGGCAGAACCAGGAAGAGATTGACCGGATACTCGACAAGATACGCATGAGTGGCTATGACAGTCTGACGAAAGAGGAAAAACTGCGTCTTTTCAACGCAAGTCGCGAACAATGATAAACGGACTGAAGAAAGTTCTGTTCACCCTGATAGGACTGGCCAACGTGCTGTGCATCGCGCTGATGCTGCTCGTTGGCTATAGTGATCGCCTGTCGCCCGAAGCTCATCCCACCTTGGGCTGGGTGGGCATCACCTTTCCTGCCTTTGTGCTGGTCAACCTGCTGTTCGTGCCGCTGTGGGCCTTGCTCAGCAAGCGCGGCCTGCTCATCCCTGTGGTTGGCTTTCTGCTCGCCTTTCCCCCCATCCGCATCTACATGCCGTTGCATCTGCCCGGCGAACCGCCAGAGGGCAGTCTGCGCATCATATCCTACAACGTGGCGGGCTATGGCGGCAACTACAAGTACGACCATGCCTTCGACAGTGTGTTCAGCTACATCATAGCTCACAAGCCCGACATTGTCTGTCTGCAGGAAGACATGACGTCGAAGTGGCTGGACACGCAGGAACGCTATGCCGAGGTGTTTGCCTACAACGACACCACCTGTCTGACCAGGAAGGGAGCCCCCCGGAACTGCATGGGCATACACACTCGTTTCCCCATCCTGCGCAAGGAGCGGCTGGCCTACTCGTCGCCCTCCAACGGTTCGGTGGCCTACTACCTGCAGATTGGCAAGGACACGGTGATCGTCATCAACAACCATCTGGAGACGTCGCATCTGTCGGCCAAAGAGCGCAACCGCTATCAGGAAATGCTGAAGGGCGACATGCAGAAAGACACGGTGCGGGCCGAGACGTTCTTCCTCAAGGACAAGCTGCTGGCCAGCATGCGCGTAAGAGCCCATCAGGTGGAGGTGGTGCAGCAATATGTCGAGGCCCACAGGCAGTATCAGCATGCCCACGGCGATGCGCAGCAGCCATTTGTCCGGCAGCGGGGCCAGGCCAATCAATAGCATGCCGCACACGGCATAGAGC
>CACXUV010000121.1 GCA_902770845.1 uncultured Prevotellaceae bacterium | reverse complement strand
CAACAAGGGCCTGGACATGATTCCTGGCTTCTCGAAACTTGATGTTGATGCAGAAGGACTGAAGAAGAAGTTCGGCGTACTGGGCGAGCCGCTGGTGCTGGGCGTCATCGTGGGTGCCCTCATAGGCATTGCTGCACAACTTGACATCAAGAAAATTCTGGCACTGGGCGTGACCATGGGCGCCGTGATGGAACTGATTCCGCGCATCACTTCGCTGTTTATCGATGGACTGAAACCCATTGCCGAAAAAACACAGGAGGTGGTGAAACAGAAATTTAGCGGCAAGAAGGTCTACATCGGCATGTCACCGGCACTGGTCATCGGACATCCCACCACGCTGGTGTGCTCAGTCATCCTGATTCCCGTAATTCTGGCGGTGGCCGTTGGGCTGCCTGGCAACCAGTTCCTGCCCCTGGCCTCGCTGGCTGGCATGTTCTACCTGTTCCCCCTGATTCTTCCTTACACCAAGGGTAACGTGGTGAAGAGCCTCATCATTGGCTTCATCGCTTTGGTAGTGGGCCTCTACTTTGTCACCGACATGGCTCCTGCCTTCACGCAAGCTGCCCACGAGGTGTATGCCGCCACACAGAACGACGCTGCCAAGATTCCCGAAGGCTTTGAGGCTGGTGCGCTCGACTTTGCCTCGTCGCTCTTCGGCTGGGTCATCTATAAGTGCGTGGCCTATCTGCAGTGGGTGGGCGCCGGCGTGCTCACACTCATCACCATCGGCATGGTGGTGTGGAACCGCATGCGCATTGTGGCAGAAGAAAAGAATGCTAAATAAAAAAACAAAAATAACACAACAATGAAGAAAAGTATTTTAAGCTTTGCCCTACTCTTGGGCGCGCTGGGAATGCAAGCCCAGCAGGACGTGAAGTTCCAGACGGCCTGTCACCCTGAAGACGTAAAGCACTACGACACCAAGACACTGCGTGAGCGTTTCGTGATGGAGAAAGTGATGGAGGCTGACAAAATCCACCTGACCTACTCGCACTACGACCGCTTTATCTTCGGCGGCGCGATGCCTGTGACAAAAGACCTGAAACTGGAGAACTTCCTGGAACTGGGGCTGGACGTAGACCCGGGCATCAAGGAGAAGTACTTCCTCTACAACCGTGAGCTGGGCGTGGTGAACTGTGGCGAAGGCGACGGATGGGTCGTCGTCGACGGCAAGGAATATGCCCTGTCGCCCAAGGAGGCCCTCTACATTGGTCGTGGCCACATAGGCAAGGACAAGGACGTGAACAAGGAGGTGCTCTTCCGCTCTAAGGATGCAAAGAAGCCTGCAAAATTCTACCTGAACAGCGCCACCGCCCACCAGCACTACAAGACACAGTGGATTACGCTCGATGGCCGCAAAGGCTCGCTGAAGGCTGCCGTATGGGGCCCTGTTGGCTCATTAGAAGAGTGCAACAACCGCACCGTCTACAAGCTCATCGTGAACGACGTGCTGGAGGAAGGCCCCTGCCAACTGCAACTGGGACTGACTCAGCTGAACCCAGGTGCCGCCTGGAACACCATGCCTCCTCACACCCACGGTCGACGCATTGAGGCTTACTACTATTTCAACCTGCCCCAGGAGCAGACCATTGCCCACATCATGGGCCAGCCCGAAGAAAGCCGCGTGGTGTGGCTGCACAACGAGCAAGCCATCATGAGTCCGGAATGGAGCATTCACGCTGCAGCCGGAACCTACTATTACACCTTCATTTGGGGCATGGCCGGCGAGAACCTGTACTATAACGACAAGGACAACATTCCCGTCATCGACATTAAATAAGATTTGTCGGCATAACGGAATCCCGGAATGACGAAATCACGAAATCACGGAATCACGGAATAACGAAATCACGGAATCACGAAAAGACGAAATCCCGAAATCACGAAATCACGAAATCCCGGAATCCCGAAATCCCGAAATGACGGAATGTCGTAATAACGCCCCCCAAAATAACGTCACAACGAAATAACGAAAACCCCAAAAACAAATATGGCTCCAATTCAAACCACCAAAATGTCCAACTTCCGTTGGGTCATCTGTGCGTTGCTATTCCTGGCAACCACAATCAACTACATGGACCGCCAGGTCTTGTCATTAACATGGAAGGACTTCATTGCGCCTGAGTTCCACTGGACAGATGCCGACTATGGCACCATCACGGGCTGGTTCTCCATCTTCTACGCCGTCGCCAACCTCTTCGCAGGAAAGTTCATTGACTGGATGGGCACGAAGAAAGGCTATCTCATTGCCATCTTCGTGTGGTCAACAGGTGCCGTGATGCACGCTGGCTGCGGCTGGATGGCCATGAACATCGAAGGTTATGACAGCATCGAAGCACTGCGAATGGTGCAGGCTGGCAGCGACGCCGCCGTGGCCATTGCCACCATCAGCGTGTGGCTGTTCCTTTCTTGCCGAATGATTCTGGCTCTTGGCGAAGCAGGCAACTTCCCTGCAGCCATCAAAGTGACTGCCGAATATTTCCCAAAGAAAGACCGCGCCTTTGCCACCTCTATTTTTAATAGTGGTGCATCGGTGGGCGCTCTGGCTGCTCCCGCCACCATTCCCCTGCTGGCCCGCGCTTGGGGCTGGGAAATGGCTTTCATCATCATTGGTGTGCTGGGCTACGTATGGATGGGCTTGTGGATTTGGCTCTACGAGAAGCCACACAAGAGCAGCCGCGTGAATCAGGCCGAGCTGAACTACATTGAGCAAGACACCGACATTGCTGAGGTGCAGAA
>CACXUV010000120.1 GCA_902770845.1 uncultured Prevotellaceae bacterium | reverse complement strand
AATATGCGCGGTTTAATTTCAAACAATCCGTGATGGCGGCAGATAAGTGTTACCTCATGGTCGTTGCCTTGGTAATCGACGAGTGCCATGTCGTATTGATCGCCGTACTTCTGAAAGACGCGCTCCTTAAATCGGGCTTCGTTGATGTCCTTGGCCTGCCACTGCTTGATGTAGGCTTGCTGCTCACGGCGCTTTGCCTCGGCCTTGGCTTCTCGTTCGGCTTTCTCTGCAGCAATCTGTTCGGGAGTCTTGGCCTTGTGAGATGGTGGCTGAACGATGCGACCGACGCGGTTGTTCTTGGCGCACAGCTTCAGATATTTGTGCCAGTCGGTGTCATACTCGCATTTGTGCAGCTTCTCAGCGGCACAGATGGGACAGCCCGTTGGCTTGAAACCTGGGCGTTCCTTCATAATGTGGTTCTGAGCCATTGCCACGCGGAAGTGGTAGTCGTGCTTGGGGCAATAAATCACTATCGGTTTTTTGCCATGAGTATATTCACTCTCGGTGTAGTCGTAGCGATCGCCCCATATCAGGCGGGCTTGCTCTATGAAATACTCCTTGGTCTTGGTGATAATGGCATTGCGGTACACCTCGCCGTTCTTGTTGATGCCCGTGCGGATTTCGCGCAGCTCCATGTTTGCGGGGTGCTGTTGGTCGTCGAGGAATAGCGACGGCTCGTTTCGGTAGTATTTCTTCTTGCTGCTCATAGCCGTTATTATATGTTTAATCGCCGCTATTCTCGCAGGCCACATCGTCAAGAGCAGTCAGCAGTCCGAACAGGTCGCAGACGTCACAGAAGAAGATGGCAACGTCCTTGGGGTATAGAAATTCCTCGTGGCTGTTGCTGGTGTCGGATTCCTCATAGACACGGAGCAGCGACATGACCTGCGCTTGTGCCTTGGCCATTTCCTGATAGTAGGCTCTCAGCCCCACCTCATTGCCGAAGTGGTTGAGCAGTCCTTCAACGGCCTTGTTGATGCGCTGTTGGTAGTCAATCTGCTTGTCGAGCTTTGTACTGGTGGCTTTTCCCGTGAAGCTCCTTAGTCCATTCTCGGCTTCGGAAGCAAGGTTGTCGAGCGGTTCCAGCAGCCCGAACAGGATGCAGCAGTCCATGAAGAACAGCGATACGTCCTTGGGCACCAAAATTTCCTCGCCCTCCGGGTCGCTGTTGGTTTCATACACTCGCATCAACGAAATCACCTGTGCCTGCGTCTTTGCCATGCGCATGTAGTAGCATTTCAAATCGACCTCTTCGCCGAAATGCTTCATCAGCTTCTGCGCCTCCTGATTGATGCGCTGCTGACATTCTAATTGTTTTGTTAATTTACTCATACACTTTGAATTTGACATTTGACAATAAAAAGACTGCACTACGCGCTGTCAGGCTTCAAAGTGCAAATGCCTTGGGGTCGTTATCCGATACCCCACGCGGTGCAGTCCGTTGATATGAGGGTTTCTTGGTGCTGCAGCACCTACCCTCTTCGCCGCCACATAGCTTTTCAGCTTGGCACGAAAAAACCGCAATGTGATTGCGGTTATCGTACCGCACTTTGAATTTTAGACGTTGCAAAGATAGGACATTTAGTTTAATCTAACAAAATATTAAGGCAAGATTTAACATATTTAGGCAATTAAAGGCAAAAATTAAGGTGTTTTTACGAAAAAAGACCTAAAAAATGGCTAAAAGTTTGTTTACATCGAAATTATCTTGTACTTTTGCGCCATAAACAATAAAGATATAACTATATAAGGTATGAGAGTAAAAGAAGTAATGATTGCCCATAATCTCACTTGGGCAACACTGGCAACAAAGACAGGAAAGTCAAGTTCATCGTTTATTCAGGTAGCCAACGGAAATCCAACTATCGGCAAGTTGAAGGAAACAGCCGATGCAATAGGCTGTCACTGGCTGGAGTTCTTCACTGACGAACTGGATAAAGAGGACGTAGCCCGCATATTCGGCCTCGTAGTGCCACCATCGGAAGAGCCTGCGGAAGAAGAGGTGAAAGAGAATGAGCAGCCGTCATCCGCACTGACCGACGTAGCGTTCATCTGCCCCCACTGCCACGAAGCCATCAAGTTAGGGTTCGTGAAGTAAGATGTAAGAAGTATTATTGTTTAACTTTAAAAACATAGGCGATACTTAGTTTAATTCATAATTCACAATTCATAATTCATAATTAAAAATTTAAAAAAGATGAGAAGACTGATTTTGATGGCCTTGATGGCCGTAGTAACGGTGCTGCAGATGCAGGCACAGGTGGTGTACGGCGATAAACAGGGATGGGAGGCATACACCACGGAGGACGAATACACGGGAAAGAAGTCGCACTTTATGCACTACTTCGACGACAGGCAGCGGTTGGCGGCTTCGTTCTTTCCCGGATCGAACAGAATGGCGGTTCTGGAGTGGTACGACGGGGTGCTGTTCATGGACGAGACACTGGAGGCGGTGACGGAGCATCATGGCGAGTTTCCTGACCGACAGGTGGACTACGAGTGGCGAGTGACACTGCCAAAGGATGACAGCACGGAGGACTTCGGTACGGTGAATATGACGTTTGGCGAGGTGGAACGTGCAGGCGACACGTTCTTCGGGACGTTCGTGTTCGATGCCGACCGCGACGCAATGATGGCTGGCAAGTGGATTGCCGTGCGATGGAACGACCCGCTGCGACATGAGCAGGTGGTGAAAAGGATTTCGCTGGCAGGCTTCACGCGCTGCTACGACGAGGTGCTGCGGCGCTACGGGGTGAAGAGGAAGAAGTAATAGTTCATAGTTCATAGTTCATAGTTCATAGTTCAGAGACAGTTCATAGTTCATAGTTCATAGTCAGTTCATAGTTCATAGTTCATAGTTTAGAGTCAGTTCATAGTTCATAGTTCATGGTTCATGATGTATGATTTTGCAGTCACGATAGTAACAGTCATGTTACACTTAAAGCCCGCTGATGGTATCGCTCCATCAGCGGGCTCGTTAGTTTAGCCTTCAGACGAGGGGCCGCCTTCAGACGAAGGGCCACCCTCAGACGAGGGGCCGTCAGACTCCGTTGGGGTTTCGGCGCTGTCGGCGTCTTTCTGTCCTTCGGGTGTAGGGGTGGTGACAATCTTGAACTCGGCCTCGTTCTGCAGACGGGACTTTAGCTCATCGTCGGCCTCGAAGAGGACGCTGACCTGGGCGCCACGGGTGGTGACTTTCTCGGGGTCTGGGTCGGCCTTGGCACTAACCTTTAACTTGAACTCGCCGAGTCCGGCAACCTTGACGGCATTGCCATTAAGCAACTCGTCGATGATGAACTGGGGGAAGTCGAGCATGACGCCAGAGGCTTCACCGACGGAGTAGGTGCCACCACGGGCCATCTTCTTGGCCAATGCGGTCTCTACTACGGTTGATACTCGCGTCCACTGAATCCAATGGAGCACTGTCTTTGTCACAGGGTTTACACCCTTTTTTCTAATGACGTTAATCATGTTTTTTTAATAATTAAATTAAGTTATTAATAATGCTGCAAAAGCAGCGTTTTTTGTGTTCAAAGCTTTGAAAGGGGGTGGTTCAAAGCTTTCAAGGGGGGTGGTTTAAAGCTTTGAACTTATTTTTGCATTTGCAACAACGATTGAACTTCATCCCACGGGGCGACGTCCATTTCGCCGGTGTTGGGGTCGTAGTAGCCTACGGCGATGGGTTCTACCTTGACCTCGGTGCTGAGGGGGATGATGAAGAACTCGAAGGGCTCGACCTTGGGCGGCTCCATGTCGCTGAAGGCTATCTGCTGGCGACGGGCGAGGCGGATGCGGTCTATATCGCTGCGCGAGAGGGAGCCCCCTCCCGCCCCCCCCGAGGGGAGGGGATTTGTGTCCTTCATCGCGTCGCGGACGGCGGCGAGTTCTTCGCGCTGCATGTACTCGTCCCACGCCTGCTGGGTCTGCAGGAAGTGGACGTAGTTGTAGATGTTATGCACGGACTGCACCCAGGCATCGGCACCACGGGACATCAAAAGTGAGGCAACGGGCTGGGTGATGAACAGGCGGTGCGCCTTGCGGTCGAAACTGATCTGACCTGCATCAAAGAGTTTTTCGAGCAGTGCCCACATCTGGAGCGTCTGCTGGGTTTCGCGCTGCTTGCGGTTGCGCTGGCGGCGGTGGCGCCAGCGAGTGAAAAGATTGGCCATTGACCATTTGCCATTGACCATTGACCATTTACCATTGAAAAGTGATTTCATATCGCCATTGTGAATTAAAAAATTATACATTTTCGGATTAAATTTCAGACTTCTTTTTGCGGGAAGTGCGCTTGGGGGTTTCGGCGTTGTCGGATGTCTGACTACTCCCCTCGCCTTCAGGAGAGGGGTCGGGGGTGAGGCTTTCCACACGGCGGGCACGGAAGAGGGCTTCAAAGGCGGCGGTGGCGGCACGGATGGCGGGGCTGTTGTTGCCGCCGAGCTGTCCGCCATAGAGGTGCAGGGCGGGCGTCACGGTGTCGGGCATGGTGCCTTGGATGACGACGGTGTGCGACGAGCCGCGCCACATCATCAGTTCGGGTATGGGTTTGTCGTCGGGCAGCATGGCGAGCTGTACCTCGCAGTCGAGGAACGCGGGATGCAGGGCTCTAACGGCGGACTCATGCACCATGAGGCGCAGGGTGGCGATATAGCCTAACTGGGCGTAGCGACTGATAAGGCGCAGGGCCTCCTGCGGCATCTCGCTGGCAGCGATGGTCAGCGTGCGGGGACGGTCGCCGGAGAGGAGCATCGTGTCCTTGATGAAGAGTTTGGCGGTGACGTCGCCGTTGGTTTGGAACAGGGCCGCTTGGCCGTGGGCTTCGAGTTTGGCGGTGACGTCGCCGTTGGTTTGGAACAGGGCCGCTTGGCCGTGGGCTTCTCTGAGTAGCTGTCCGAGCTGTCGTTCGGCGCAGCAGGGTTCGATGATGTTATTCATACGCATTCGCTAATTAATAATTGACAATTAAACTTTGTTTGACTTTTCTTTTGTTCGGCAATTCAAATGAACTTGATTGCTCTCACTTAATCGAAAAGTTGATAATTGAGAATTGAAAATTGAAAGATTAAATACACTTACTATCCTTTATATTGGTTCACGAACTTCATGCCGCTTTGCACTTCGTCGATAAGTCCACCGCGACCATACTTGTTGATGTAGCAGGGGATGCCCTTCTGC
>CACXUV010000119.1 GCA_902770845.1 uncultured Prevotellaceae bacterium | reverse complement strand
CGAAAAGAATGCCACTCAGAACATTCTGCAAGTGGGGCAGGGTGGTATGACACTCAGAATGAAAGACTATTATCTTGACAACGATGCTGAAACGGCAAAGATTCGTGAAGCATATAAATCGCATGTAGTCAGTATGTTCCAGCTGTTTGGCTTTAGCAAGAGTGCAGCTACAAAGAAGATGAAGAACCTGCTTCGTCTGGAGACAGAACTGGCCAAGGTGTCACGGTCGAGAACCGAACTACGTGACCCGCAGCGCAACTACAATAAGACAACTCTGAGGGAATTTGAGAAGAGCTATCCCCACGTGCAGCTGGAGAAGGTGATGAATGCCGCAGGTGTCGACTCGAAGTACATTCAGGAACTTATAGTCGGTCAGCCTGAGTTCTTCGCTGGGCTTGACGTGCTGCTGGCCAACATGAAGCCAGCTGAGTATCGCGACTATATGGAGTGGGGCTACATCATGTCGGCTGCCAGCTATTTGGACGACAAGACACAAGCCGAAAACTTCAAGTTCTTCGGAACGGTGATGACTGGCAGGCAGGCCGATCATCCCCTCTGGCGCAGGGCTACAACCCAGTTGGAAGGACAGATGGGACAGGCTCTTGGCAGAATCTATGTGCAGAAGTACTTCCCCTCGACCTCAAAGGAGCGCATGTTGCAGCTGGTGAAGAATCTGCAGATAGCCCTTGGCGAGCGTATCGCAGCACAAGACTGGATGAGCGACTCGACCAAGGTGAACGCCTTGTTGAAACTGAACACCTTCTATGTGAAAGTGGGCTATCCCGACAAGTGGATCGACATGAGCCGTCTTGCCATCAATCCCAGCGAGTCCTACTTCTATAACATCATGCAGTGCAGAAAGTTCTGGCATGAGTATTCTATTGAGCATCAGGCCGGTAAGCCCGTTGACCGCGATGATTGGTACATGTATCCGCAGACCGTAAACGCCTACTATAATCCGACAACTAACGAAATCTGTTTCCCTGCCGGCATCTTGCAGTACCCCTTCTTCGACCCAACCGCCGACGATGCATTTAACTATGGTGCCATTGGCGTAGTGATTGGCCACGAGATGACTCACGGCTTCGACGATCAGGGCCGACAGTTCGACAAGGACGGCAACATGCACGACTGGTGGGCGCCGTCGGATGGCGAACAGTTCAAGGAGCGCACAGACCGCTATGCCGATTTCTTCTCGGCCATCAAAGTCCTGCCCGACCTGAATGCCAACGGTCGTCTGACCCTTGGCGAGAATTTGGCCGACCACGGTGGACTGCAGGTGGCATACACTGCGTTTAAGAATGCCACAAAGAGCAAGGCACTGCCAGTTCTGGACGGCCTGACTCCTGAGCAGCGATTCTTCATTGCCTACGCTGGAGTGTGGGCAAACAACATCACAGAGGCAGAAATCAGGAACCGCACCAAGAGCGATCCCCACTCACTGGGCATGTGGCGTGTCAATGGAGCATTGCCCCATATTGACGCGTGGTACGATGCTTTTGGCGTGAAACAAGGCGACAAAATGTATCTGCCCAAGGACAAGCGTCTGCCATTGTGGTAAAAATGTTCAGAAAATATGCAAGACCGTCGCAAATTTTGCGGCGGTTTTTTCGTTTGTTTCATCTGTTTTCATTATCTTTGCAAAATATTTTAGCTAAAATGTGTTGTTATGACCGATGAAAGAACTCAGGGCACTGACTTCGGCCAGCGTCAAAGGGTACAGAAAGCACCCGACATTCAGACATCGCAACAGCTGCAACAGGTTCAGCAGCAGGGCGCAGTAGTGTGTCCCAACTGTGGAGCCATGAACGCAGAGGATGCCCAGAACTGTGTTTCGTGTGGCGCACATCTGAAAGGTGCTGTGTGTCCTCATTGTGGATGTGCGATTGATGCCGATGCCGACTTCTGCGAAGTGTGCCATCATTATATACGAAAAGACGTTTGCTCGTTCTGCGGCTCGCCCCTGAGGCAGGAAGACTCATTCTGCCCGGAGTGCGGTTCACCGCGTGGAGGTATCGTCTGTCCCACCTGCCACACGCTGAACGACTTTGCATTCTGCAAACAATGCGGAACACCGTTGACCGATGAGGCTCGTCTGCTGCTGGCGCAGGTAAAGCAGATGCCAGAATATCAGGAAATGGTAAAACTGGCTCGCGAATACGACGAGCTGACGATGGAACAGCCTTACGAGACGGAGCGAGATGCTAGCCGCGACCTGGCTATGCAACAGTTTCGCGAACGCGTGTTGAGGCTTCTGGCCCAGGACAACGGCATTGCCTCGCCCATTATTCCGAAGGTTGAAAAGATGCGCATGTCGAAGGAAGAACTGAAGGCAAAGAAGAACGAAAAGCTTGAACAACTGGCGGCATTGCTGGAAAAGATGCAGATTCCATCCTCGCCGTCGCCAGTACACGTGCGCAACTATGCTATGGCGCAGAAACCTGCCGGAGTAAGACTTGCCTGGGTGTGCAACTGGAAACATGCCATGCATAGCAGTCCGTGTGGTTGTGCAAAGCCACAGATGGGCGGCAAATGGGTGATCTTAGGCAAGGGAAGCAAACAAGAAATCAAAGACGATCTGTAATTTTTATTCTTAAATCTTCATGAGCGATAGCATTAATGATATGGACCAGACCACACGTGGTGGAATGGATATGCCTATTCTTGGTGGCCCGATGGCCGGCGACCGAACGGTGATAGCCGATCGGACAGTACTTGCCGACCGGACGATCGTTGCCGATAAAACAGTAGCCTACCCTGCCCAACAAAATGCTGGCAATCCTGTCGACAACACCTTGCGAATAGACGGGCAAAAGCCTGTGGATAATGCGCCCGTTGAGCACTCAGGGCAGGTGTTCACACTGAAAGGCGAACA
>CACXUV010000118.1 GCA_902770845.1 uncultured Prevotellaceae bacterium | reverse complement strand
CCAATAAATCATGGTATTGTTTGACATGTTTTGCAGAATTTGCTATCTTTGCATCATCTAAAAAACTCTTATCTGATAAAAAAACATGAAACGTATTGCACTCTACATGATGGCCCTGCTCAGCATGAACATTGCGCTGGTGGAGCCGTTGCAAGCACAACCCCTGAAAACAAAAACAATCGAAGACGGTGGCACTGGTATGTTTAAGGCCATCGCGGTGAAAGAGGCATCGATGCCCGACTTTGTCGTCTATCGCCCCAAGGACATGCTGCATGCCCATGCCCGTTGCGGTGCCATGCCTTTGCTGATGTTTGGCAATGGCGGCTGCATGGACACCAGCATCGACTACGAGAAGATGCTGAGCGAGATTGCATCGCATGGCTATGTGGTGGTGGCCATTGGCGAAATGCAAGACAAGAAGAACGACCGCAAGGAGGGTCACACCCCGTCGTCGGAGCTGAAACGTGGCCTGGAGTGGATGATTGCCCAGAGCCAGACCAAGGGCAGCGACTACTATCAGAACGTGGACACCAGTCGCATTGCCGCTGCCGGACATTCGTGCGGAGGGGCGCAGGTGCTGGCCAACTGTGCTGACAGTCGGATCAAGACCTGTCTTATTCTCAATGCAGGCATGGGCGATATGGAAATGGCTGGTGCCAGCCGCGAATCGCTGAAGGGGCTTCATGCACCTATTATATATATGGTAGGTGGTCCGAGTGACGTGGCCTATCAGAATGCCCAGAAAGACTATGAGCGCATCGGGCATGTGCCTGTGGTGCTGGCAGACCATCCTGCCTCAGGACACGGAGGCACCTACTATCAGTCGCATGGCGGCGACTATGGCCGCATGGTCATCGACTGGATGGACTGGCAGTTGAAAGGCAAGAAAGAGAATGCCGAGATATTTCTGAATGGGCAGTTGGAAGATTATGCCGGCTGGACGGTGAAGGCCAAGAACTTCGGTGTGCGCCCGGGCAGGGTAGTGGAGGCAAAGATGCCCTGCAAGCTGCTCGAAGGAGTGACGGAACGGGCCTACACCATCTACTTGCCCGGTAGCTATGATACCGACACGCTGCGCCAGTACCCCGTGTTATACCTCATGCACGGCGGCGGCGAGTCGCACACGGTGTGGCAGCAGAAAGGACATCTGGGCGAGGTGGCCAATCGGTTGAATGACATCCATGAGATGGACGAGATGATCATTGTTTGTCCTGAGGGCAACGAGAATAACATGATGTATTTCAATGCACCGAAATGGAAGTATGAGGACTATTTCTTCAACGAGCTGGTTCCTTATATCGAAAAGACCTACCGAGCTCGTCGGGACAAGGGCGGCAGAGCCATTGCCGGCTTCTCGATGGGCGGCGGCTGTGCCACGGTCTATGGGGTGCATCATCCGGAGATGTTTGCTATGGTCTTCGACATCAGCGGCTATCAGCGCCGTCAGAATTTGGAGTGGCTGAAGAACGACCCTTCGGGCGAGTGGCGCCAACAGGTGATAGAGGATAACAATCCCATCAAGAGAATCCTGGCAGGGACAGAGAAGGACGTCAAGGCCTGGAAACAGGTGGACTGGACGGTATGCGTAGGCGATCATGACTTCACGCTCGAGGCCAACATGGACTTGGTGAAGGCTTTGCGCCAGCAGGGCATAGACTGCAAGATGCGCGTCGCCGACGGCTCGCACAACTGGCAGTTCGTGGCTCCAGCCATGAGCGAAGCCCTGAAACAGGCCAGTCGTTGCTTCCGCAGCCTGTGGATCAAGAATGGCGAGCGAAACATCTATGGTGTGCTTCACCAGCCCGAACATGCCAGTGGACGCATGCCGCTGGTGATCATCTCCCACGGATTCAATGGCACCCATCATTTTGGCCAGAACTACTTTGAACCATTGGCCAAGCTGGGCTTCCAGACCTATTCGTTCGATTTCCCTTGTGGCTCTCTCTACAGTCGTAGCGACAACAACACGATGAATATGTCGGTCATTGACGAGAAGAACGACCTGAAGGCCATCGTCGACTTCTTCAGCAAGCAGTCTTACGTCGATGCGTCGCGCATTGTGCTCATCGGCGAGAGCCAGGGCGGACTCGTTTCTGCGCTTGCAGCAGCCGAACTGCCCAAGGAAATCAGCGAGTTGGTGCTTGTCTATCCGGCCCTCTGCATTCCCGATAACTGGAATGAGCGCTATCCCAAGGCTGAAATGATTCCCGACACGACACGCATGTGGAACGTGCCTCTGGGGCGCAAATACTTCAGTGAGGTTCGCCCCATGAAGGTGTTCAAGCAGATAGGCAAGTTTAAGAAGCCTGTACTCATCGTGCAGGGTGATGCCGATCCCGTCGTGTCGATGAAGGATTCGGAACGGGCGCAGAAATTATATAAGAATGCCCGTCTGCATGTGATTCCCGGTGCTGGTCACGGCTTCAAGCCGGCAGAATTTCAGCAGTCGGTGGAACAAATCACATCTTTCCTTGACAAGAAAGAAATAGAGTAGTTAACATGCGTTTGCGTCATTTACTCTGAGTATTTGGCGCATTTACTTGTACAGAATGACTGCACCTGCTTCTACTTCTGGAGATCTTTTTCTTCCTTTTTGATGAAGGATATGAAGGATAGAATAGCAACTTTCTCTATAGGAAATTATTTACCCCCGACCTAAATGTTTTTCTTTATACGAAAGTTATATATACATCCTTCATATCCTTCATAAGTGGCAAAGACGGCATTCGCAGGTATGCCATTTAGACCTCGCAAACAATACATTTAGGCATTGAAAACGATAGATTTATGAAATAGAGTAGAGTCAATCAGCAAGTGCATTATAATCCAACTAAGTAACGGTGAATTTGCCCCAAGTTATTTTTTTATCATTACTAAATAAGGAAAATTAACGGTAAAAGTGGGAATGTTGAAGTCTTTAGCATGAAAATAATTGAATAAATCTTTTGTTGGTTGCCTGAAAAGTTGTAACTTTGCAG
>CACXUV010000117.1 GCA_902770845.1 uncultured Prevotellaceae bacterium | reverse complement strand
TGCGGACTGAGCTTGGGCTACTTGATAGCCCGACTGCTTGCACTGTCTGAACCCAAGAAACGGGCCGTCTCCATCGAGGTTGGCATGCAAAACTCAGGTCTGGCCAGCAGTCTGGCCACCATCCATTTTGCAGCCTACCCGCTGGCCACCATTCCTGGCGCCATCTTCAGTGTGTGGCACAATCTTTCGGGCGCAGCCGTAGCCTATCTTTATCGAAGAAAATGATGGATTGTGAGCAGAAGTTTTGCTTCAAGGCTTGTGGAATGTGAGCAGAAGTTTTGCTTCAAGGCTTGTGGAATGTGAGGCCGAAAAGTGTGCGCCTGACAGGACTCGAACCTGCACTTCGCAAGAAACCAGATCCTAAGTCTGGCGCGTCTACCAATTCCGCCACAGGCGCCTCACAAAAAAATAATTGCTTGAAGTGTCGACACTTGGATTCGAACCAAGGACCCCCACCATGTCAAGGTGATACTCTAACCAACTGAGCTATGCCGACAAATGTGGGTGCAAAAGTACTGCTTTTTCTTGAAACCACCAAATTTTTGGGCAGCTAAAACAAAGAAAAGTGCTTTTTTCTTTGTTGAGACGTGCCGAAACATTGTTTGAAATCGGTATTACTGGGCCAAAAGTGCTCGTGCAAATTCAATGATTGTGTCTTTTCCGCGTCTGAAATCGTCCGACTGCAGCTGCACGTTGTAGTCGGGATCGATGCCAAATTCGGTCAGCAGTTTATCGGCATTATACATGGGAACAGCCGAAAAACGCACCACCCAGCCGTTGGGCAGCGTGCTGGCAAAAGGCATGCCGGCACCGCCTCCGGTGCGGTCGCCCACAACTTTCACCGCCGGCAGTCCCTTCATGTACATGGTGAACTCATTGGCAGCACTGTAGACGTGGCGGTTGGTGAGCACGCACACGGGCTTTTGCCATCTGAAGCCAGCAGCAGGCTCCAGGTAGTGAGGTTCCAAGGCCGAGAAGTCGTTGTGGCCGGGACCCGTCTTGTGGCGTGAATAGCCCACCAGCGTTTTTTCGTTGATAAAGCGTGCAGCCAGACTTTCGGCGTTAGTCAGTTCGCCGCCGCCGTTGCTGCGAATGTCGATGATCAGGCCGCGACACAGCATCATGTGCGACAGAACCTCGTCCAGGTTGCCATCGCCAAAACCCGATGAAAAGCTTTCGTAGCGAATGTATCCCATGTTGTCGTCGAGGATGCAGTAGCGCAGTCCCGCTGCAATGCGATAGTTGGTGCCCATGTAGATGCGCAGCAGCGAGTCGGAGAAGTTGGTTGGATAGTCTTCATACCACGACCAGTTGCGTGCCAGGTCGTGCGAAGCTGTCAGGTTTACGTGGCCGTCGCGCAGTTCGCCCAGCATGTTGCCCAGCACCTCAAACAGTTGCACGCGCGTCATGTTGTTGTTCACGCGTACCTTATATTTATTATACACCTGTTGCCAGTCTACCCCCAGCTGCTTCTGCTTGATGGTCAGGAAGCAGTAGTGCTCGTCAATGATTTTCCAGAGAGCCTCGAAGTTGTCCTGTGGGGTGTCGTCGAGCTGTTCTTCCTCAACGCAGCCCGTCAGCAGCAGTGCCCCCAGAAGGCTGGCTGCCAGCAGTCTGAGCCGTTGGCCCAGGTAGATGATATGGTTCAAAAAACTTCTCATGGCCGTGGTGCTTGGTTCTTGGGTCGTTTCATGGTCTCTATGCAGAAGCGTCTGACCATGCCGATTGTGAAACTGTTGTTCCAGACGTGCTGTTTCAGGTTGTTGACGTGAGCTTGCTGATAGTCGCCCAAATAGCCCACGGTGAGCGTGGTGCCGCGTGTCACGTCGTAGCCCACGCGGAACTGTTGGCGGAACGTGGGAGCCGAGACGAAGGTGGTGACCACGACGTTGTGGTCGTAGTTGCCTCGCGCAAAGATTTCATAGTAGGACTGCCCATAGTTGGGACTGAACATCATGCCCGCGAGAGGCAGGTCTATTTCATAGCTGGCTGTGAATCGCTCTTTCAGCCACGGCAGCCTGTAGGTGGCAATGCCCGATGGCATGATGGCCAGCGACAGGCGGGCCTGTGCGGGGTTGTTAGCATTGTTGCGCGTGTTGTAGAGAAATCCCAGTCCCACGCTGGCCAGTGCGCCAGCCTGTAGCGTGAGACTTCCACCAAGCAGTGACCAGGCATGATGGCGGCCTATGGCCAGGTTGTAAGTGCCTTCGAGCATAGACTTGTTGCCAGCTTGGTCCTTGCTTGAAGAAATGTGCAGCTGGTGGCGCACCATGGTCGACCAGCACGACTGTGCCAGCTGTCGCTCTGTTGTGCTGAGCAGGGTGAGCCCCGGCCCGGTGAAATGTTCGGGCGTCAGATAGGTGTCGAGCACGTTTGTGCCACCCAATCCCAGTTGATAGCTTTGCTTGATGAAGCGCTGTTTCTCGCCCATGCGCTGCTGTGCGCTGGCAGCAATCGTGCCGACCAGCACGCAGAGCACCATCAGGAAAAGCCGCTGTTTAGTCTTCATCAGGGAATAGTCTTAGTTGTCCGGTCATTTCGTCGATGATTTGCTGCTGGCTTTTTCCGGCGTCGGGGTCTTCGTTGGCAGGGGCGACAGCAACGGAATCGCTGTCCGCAGTGTCGGCCTCGGCGTCGGTTTCGTCTTCGGCCGGTTCTTCCGGCAGTCTCACGGGGGGCTGTTCCTCGATGCTTTCCACCTGCCAGGTAGAAATGCGCTTGCCCTTGGCCTTGAAGCCCTTCACGCCCACAAACTGTTCGGCGTCTATTTCTTCAGAGCCACGGAACTCGTCGGCTCCGCCGTAGGTGATGCGTATGAGCGGGTAGACCGTGTCGGTAATCAGAACAGGTTTCGATGCGCTGTTTTCGCCCAGGTAGTTCTGCTTGCGCTTGGTGGCCTCCATGAGGAATCGCTTCAGGTAGGGGTAGCCCTGATTGTCGGCATCGAAGAGCACCGCCGTCCACACCTTGTCGGGGCGGAACTTCTCTATGCGCACAATGTTTTCCTCGTAGTGGTTGTTGGCATCGAAGTTGGTCAGATAGAAGTCGCCGTTGGCCAGCACCACCAGAATCTGGTCTTCGTCGAAGAACTCGCCCAGCAGTCGTCCGTGCTCGTCGTAGTTCAGTCGGTTCACGTCGGGGTCGAACCACACCTTGCGGCCGCCCAGTGTGCTGTGGCCCTGGCTCTTCAGCGATATGCGGTGAATGGGCTTCTTGGTGAGCAGGTTGCCCTTCGAGGCACGGCCCTTGATGAGCACGTCGGCGAAGGAGCGCTCCAGGAAGATGCTCATGCGCGGATTGGTGGCCTGCACAGAGGCGTCGAGCGTCACCTTGATTACCTCGGCCTCGCCGTTGGGGTTGGCCGTGAAGTACATGA
>CACXUV010000116.1 GCA_902770845.1 uncultured Prevotellaceae bacterium | reverse complement strand
GGGGTCGCCGTTGAGGTTGAAGTAGCAGTGGTTGGTTTGGTTGATGACGGTCTCCTTGGTGGTGGTAGCCTCCCAGGTGATGTCGAGGATATTGTCGTCGGTGAGCTTGTAGGTTGTCACAGCAGTTACTTCGCCGGGGAACCCGTTGTCGCCATCGGGGCTGGTCAGCTCAAAGCTGATGGCGTTACGACAGTTGTCCACCACTTCGAACAGGCTGTATTGCCAACCCGTAGGCCCTCCGTGCAGACAGTGGGGGCCGTTGTTTTGGGGCAGCTGGTACGTCCGTCCTTCAAGTGTGAAACGACCCTGCCCAATCCTGTTGGCGTAGCGTCCTATGGCTGCGCCGAAATCGCTCAGGTTGCGCTCCCGCAGGTAGTCCTCGGCGGTGTCGAAACCCAGCACCACATCCTGCATCTTCCCGTCTCGGTCGGGTACCATCAGTCTCATTATGCGTCCGCCGTAGTTTGTCACCTCGGCGTTCATTCCGTTGTTATTGCTGAGAATAAAGGTCTTCATGGTGTTTTGTCTAAAAAATGGGCTGATGTGCAAGTTGATTCACTGACTAACACATTAACGAATTAGCTCGTTTACACGTTCAGATTCTCACCCAGCAGACGGGCAGCACATGCCACAAGGTCGTTGCACGAGTGGTCTCGTCCCTGCTGTTGCAGCAGGCGGAAACAATTCAGGTCTCCGTTCTCTTCGCGGAAGCGGTTGCCCAAACCCTTTACCATCATGGTCTGGTTGCAGAGGCCGCACACCATGGCCATGCCCGTCACGCAACCGCAGGTCTCCCGCAGCCCCGAAATGCCACGGCCAAAGCCCGAAGCCATCATGGCAGCCGATTGCTCATCGATGGGCAGTAAATCGGAATAGGCCAGTACTACCGACTGGCAACAGTTGCAGCCCTGCTCATGCAGCTGGCGTGCTTTCATTACACGGTTTTCTATCTCTTTGGTGTCCATATTGTAAGGTGTTGAAAGATTCGTAACTCGGGTGCTGTCGGTCTCAAGGCTGGTATGCCGTGGGGTAGAATGCCCGCAGAGCCTCGGCCACTTTGTCGGCAATGATTTGCCGTCCTTGTTGCAGGTAATGTTCCGTGGTCCAGTCGCGGTCGCGGAACAGGCTGTCCGGCACGGCGTCCAAGTTGTTGACCACCACCACCCCTTTGCGGGTGTAGTACTCCTCCAGCAGCGCTGCGTTGGCGTGCATCAGGTCGGTGAGGTCGCTCCCGGCCAGCCGTTCGGCCCATTCCACATCTTCTGCCAGCAGGTTGAACACCAGCCGCCATCCCCGCTTGTGGGATAGTTGCACAATATTGTCGAAATCGGCAATGCGTACATTCTCCATAGTGTCTATCACAAAAGCATAGTTGCGCACAAAGGTGCCAGGCATCGAGCTGCTGTCGGTGTTCAAGCTGTCCGCCCAGCGGGGCACGCTGGGGTGTCCCGGCAATGGGTGCTGGCTCCAGTAGTGGTCCATCTGCTGGTATCGCTCGCTCTCAGTTTTGATGTCGTAGGCTTTGAACGACAGGATGGCGCGGTTTGCCAGTGCGGGGCGTCCCTTCATCATCACCAACCGCTTCTGCAATGCCGTTTCGAGTGGTGAATAAATCCAGCCCACACCAAAGGAGCGCAGATTCAGCGTCACTACCACAGTGCCAATGTGGCATTGTGGGTCTATGTTTCGCAGCAGTTCGTAGTACACTTCTGCGTGCGATGCGTCGTGAGTCATGTTGCGCACGGTCAGTGTGGGGAAATGTCTGCCCACCATCTCGCTGATCCATGCTGTGTCGGTGTCGTCAAGGCCGAAGGTGTGGTTCGACGACTCGCCCAGATACAGTATGTCGGCCCCCGTGCTGTCTATCTGGTCCACCAGCGCCACCAGCGGGCCGCTGTAGGCATGGCGGTCGTGCTGCCAGAACAGGAGACGGTAAGCCCCCTCCGCCAGCATGCAGAGGACGGCGACGATGAGCAGGGTTTTCAGTGCGGTCTTCATGGGTCAGAACTGGAAATAAATAAACGGGAAAGTCTCAACGCTTGCAAAGGCCACTGTGCAGAAGGCCAGCAGAAAACACACGCCCCACTGCACCGCCTTGGGCTGTTGTATGCACCAACGGTCAAAGCGTGTGTTGCGTAGCATCACGTCCGCCACCACAAAGAGGATAAGAAACAGTATGGCCACTCCGTCGATTGCGGGCATGGCACCCAGCCGGGCATTGCTGAACAAGGAGTGCATCACCTCGCGGAATTGCCAAAAGCCCTCGGCTCGGAACATTCCCCACAGCAGGGTCACGGCCACAAACACGCCAGCCATCCGCAGTAGGCGCACAGGCAGAGCCTCCGTATCGGACAGCTTCCGTTTGCGCCCCTTCAGCTTGGCAGGAAGCCCCTCGGCCACCAGCAGCACCCCGTGCATGCCGCCCCAGACCATAAACGTCCAGTCGGCACCGTGCCACAGGCCGCTCAGCAGGAACACCACCATGATGTTCATCACCCATCTCACTGTCCGCACACGGCTGCCGCCCAAAGGTATATACAAATAGTCACGAAACCAGGAAGAGAGCGATATGTGCCATCTGTGCCAGAACTCGCCGATGGAACGGCTCAGATACGGGGCTCGGAAATTGTCCATCAAGTCGTAGCCCATGGCCTTGGCGCATCCCAGCGCAATAGTGCTGTAGCCGAAAAAGTCGCAGTATATCTGGAATGAATAGAATATCAAGCCAAGCCCTATGCCCACTGTGCTGTATTGCTCAGGGTGGGCATAGATCTGGTCCACATACACCGCCAGATTGTCCGCCACCACCATCTTGGCAAATAGACCGAAGAGGATGAGCATCACTCCACGCGCCAGGTTTTCCCCCTTGAAAGGCTGCGGTATCCGTAGTTGCCGCAACAGGTTCTGCGGTCGCTCAATGGGTCCCGTCACCAACTGAGGGTAGAACATCACGTAGAGCGAATAGAAGCCGAAATGCTTCTCGGCACGTTGGTTGCCGCGGTACACCTCGATGACGTAGCTGAGGCTTTGGAACGTATGGAACGAAAGGCCTATGGGGAGCAGGATGTTTGTTTCGCGGAATAGTCCTTGGTATTTGAAGATGAACAGCACTGTTAGCGTCGACACCACACTGGCCACCAACCACGCCCTTTTTCGGCGCGGGTTCTCGCGGTTGCGCTCTATCATCAGTCCTGCTGTGTAGTCTATCACTATGGTCGTCAGTAGTATGAGGATATACACTGGCTTGAACCACATATAGAAGAAGCAACTGGCTGCCAACAGCCAACACCATCTCCAGCGGAAGGGCAACAAGTAATACACCAGAGTCACCACTGGGAAAAATATCATGAATGGCAATGTGTTGAACAGCATGTCAGTTTACAATAACAAAATGCAAAAATACAATATTTTTTCCAATAATGCGTTATCCTGCCATGAAAACAGCAATTTTAACTCTTTTGGCTTTCCTGCCGCTATGCCTCTGTGCACAAGAATATGATTTTGCAAAGAAAATAGGCGGCAACACGCTCTACTTCTACATCACTTCCACAGGTGG
>CACXUV010000115.1 GCA_902770845.1 uncultured Prevotellaceae bacterium | reverse complement strand
TGGGCAAGAGTGCTGGCCAAAGGAAAAACGCGCGTGATTCCTTGCAACGAAGATGCGGCTGTTTTCAACTGGCCCACAATGCCTGCAGCATCGCCCGACAGAGCATTGTCGGCCTCATACAGAGCTCTCTTGATGTCTTCTGCATGGGTCATGGTTTCACTGCGCTGCTCCAGTTCTTCCTGCTCGCCTGCAGAGAGCTGAGCTGCCGACAGTTCTTCATACTGGAACTGCAAGAAGTCAACACGCTGTCTGTTTTCCTCGATGCTCTCCTTCAACGCCTGCAGGCGCTTCTGAGCTTCCTGATACTGGGCAAAGACGTCTTGATAGGCAGAGAGCACCTTGGCATCGCCTGCAATAATATCGACCACACTGAGCTGGAAGTCTTGCTTGTTGAGCAACAGGTTCTGGTGCTGCGAGTGAATATCCATCAACTGTTCGCCCAACTCTTTCAGCAACGACAGGGCTACAGGCGTGTCGTTGATAAAAGCACGGCTCTTGCCTGAAGCTGTCAGCTCTCTGCGAACAATGCAATCGGCGGCGTCAAATTCAATGTCGTTCTCATCGAAAAACGACTTTATATCATAACGGGAAAGGTCGAAATGGGCTTCAACCACACACTTGTCGGCACCATTCTTGATTGATTTTGAGTCGGCTCGCTGTCCTAACAACAGTCCTAAGGCTCCCAAAATAATGCTTTTTCCGGCACCTGTTTCGCCCGTAATTACAGAAAAACCCTCACGAAACGCAATGTCGAGCGTATCGATGAGGGTAAAGTTTTTAATGTATAGTTGTTTCAACATGACCGCAAAGGTATATCATTTGATTGAAACAACCAAGAATTTCATGCGGAAAAATTTAATAGTTCTCTGCTTTTACCTGGAAATAAGCCTGAGCATGATTGCACACGGGGCACTCTTCGGGGGCTTTCTTGCCAATCACAATATGTCCGCAGTTGCTGCATTGCCAAATGACATCGTTGTCGCGCGAGAACACACGCTCTTTCTTGATGTTGTCGAGCAGTTTTCTGTAGCGCTCCTCATGCTCTTTCTCAATGGCTGCCACGCCCTCAAACTTCTCGGCAATCTCGTCGAAGCCTTCTTCCCTTGCTTCCTTTGCCATGCGGGCATACATATCGGTCCACTCAAAGTTCTCACCACCTGCGGCTGCTTCAAGGTTGGTGGGCGTATCGCTGATCTTACCGCCATTCAGATACTTATACCACAATTCGGCATGTTCCTTCTCATTGGCTGCAGTCTCTTCAAAAATCTTGCTGATCTGCACATAGCCATCCTTCTTTGCTTTCGATGCAAAGAAAGTGTACTTGTTGCGTGCCTGACTCTCACCTGCAAAGGCTTCCTGCAGGTTCTTTTCTGTCTTGGTTCCTTTTAAGCTTTTCATAAACGTTTCTGTTTAGTTGATTTATAATTAAATGTTTATACTGATATTTCACCACGAATACTTCGCTGCATGTATCTACGCACCTGATCAGGTTCGTCGTAGAGCGACTGAAGAAACATCAGTTTTGTTACGGCACTCTCAACCGTAGAGTCGTATCCGCTGATTACTCCAGCTTCTTTCAATTGGTAACCTGTGTCATAGCGGCCCATTTCCACGGTTCCCTGCATGCACTGACTGATATTCACAATCACCTTTCCCGACCGCGTTCCTTCCTTCAACGCTCCAAGGAGCCACGGACTTTGGGGTGCATTGCCACTGCCAAAAGTGCGCATCACGATGGAACGCAGATTGGGAGTTGCAATGATGTGCCGGATCAAATCTTCACGAATGCCAGGGAAAAGCGAGAAGATAATCACATTGTTGTCTAAACGGAAATGTGGCTTCATGCCACAGCCGAAATCGGGCTTCAGCATGCGGTCTTGATGATAAGTGATGTTTACGCCTGCATCGACCAAATGGGGGTAGTTGAACGACTCAAAAGCATTGAATTCCTCTGCGCTCTGCTTGGTTGTTCTGTTTCCTCGCATCAAATGGCCATTGAAATAGATGCCAACCTCGGGCACCATGGCCGTTCCATCCTGATGACGGGCTGCAGCGATCTCTATCGACGTTATCAGGTTCTCCTTCCCGTCAGTACGCAACTGTCCGATGGGCAACTGCGAGCCAGTGAAGATTACTGGCTTCGTCAAATTCTCAAGCATATAGCTCAAGGCAGAAGCTGTAAACGCCATCGTGTCTGTGCCATGAAGAACCACAAAACCATCATAATCATCATAATGGTCGGCAATCACATGCGAAAGCTGCGTCCAGAGCAAGGGCGACATATCGCTCGAGTCAATCGGAGGATTAAACTGATAGGTAGATATTTGCGTATCGAACTGCTTCAGTTCTGGCACATTCTGAAGAAGGTGCTCGAAATCAAATGGTTCGAGCGCCTTCGTCTGTGGGTTTCGGTTCATCCCGATAGTCCCTCCGGTATATATCAGAAGTACCTTGCTTTGCATTTAGAAACGAAAATCCAGTTCCACGTCTACAAGATTATAGTTGTGCTTAGCTGCCGTGCGATCATTCACACGGGCATACTCCAGATTCAACTGCAAGTTCTTTGTAAACAGATAGTCGACACCAATCTCATAGAAGGTTTTTGCTCCACCAACTTTCTTTGGCAAACCTGTTGTTTCATCAACAACATCAATACCATTCCACGATTTTGCTTCGCGATACAAATCATAGCGCGCTTTCACATGGAACTTGTTCTTCTGAATAGGGGCAATGACAAGGGCATAGTAGCCATCGGCCTTGTCTGTAGTGAAATTCTTGTCCCAGCCTTGGTTGTGAATATATTCTGTACGGAAAGTCCAGTCGTCCTTGGCATACTCTCCTGAAATGGCATAACGGTTCTTTGATCCCACAGCACCACAAGAGCCTGTCCAACCAAAGACGCCAATACGCATGCCCTTCATAGGCATTACCCACAGGCCACCAATAATATCCTTACGATTATCGGCATCTTTCAAATTGACGCCTTCACCATTGAACACACCCACCTGATAGTGCAACCAATTACGACCAGAACCATCTTTCAGAAAATCGCCCTGAAGCTGCACACCCAAGTCGCGTCCATTAGAAGCATGCTCACCAGTGCGATCAGAGAAACCTGCCATCTTCGACACATTCTGGGAATAGCTCATAAAGCCCTGCGTAATAGGATGCATGGGATTCTCAAACGTGAAAGGACGCTTGAATTGACCTGCCTTTACCTTGAAGAACTCGTATTTCTGCCATTCACCGAAAAGGTCTACCAGACGAATGGCTGTGTTATCATCTTTTGTTGTACCATTAATCTGCATCTGAGCCTTCCAGTAGAAATCGTCATGAGAGCGTCCCTCCAAAGCCAAACGAACCAGACGAAGATTAAAACTGTTTTTTTCTGCACCCTCCTGATCCTGTGCCTGATATTGCACCATGCCATAACCACTCAACTTCACGTTCTGGAACCACTTGTTCGCCTGAGCATGTGCCAACATCGTTGTTGTGGCCAATGCCATTGCTAAGAAAAATTTTTTCATTTTATGTTTTTAATAATTGATGGGCAAAATTACGAAAAGTTTTTCAATGCAGCAAGACTATCTTCCATTATTTTCACTCAACTTTCTCTCGGTGGTTATGAATTTTCGATTCAACGATTTTCTATTTACTTTTAATTCAAGTAGATGAACAAAGTCACATCACTCAAGGAAAGCATCTGCAGGAATATCACTTGCGGGTCGTAAACATGATGGTTAGACACTGCAAACCATATAGTAACACAGCGCAAACCACACAGTTATGAACCGGAAAGAACAT
>CACXUV010000114.1 GCA_902770845.1 uncultured Prevotellaceae bacterium | reverse complement strand
ACTATCAGGCCGAAACGATCATCGACATGCACCACGTAAGCATTAAGTATGACAACCGCGTAATCCTGCAAGATCTTGATTGGCAGGTGAAGAATGGTGAACATTGGGCGCTCTCTGGCGAGAATGGCAGCGGAAAGAGTACACTTCTCTCACTGGTGTGTGCCGACAACCCACAAAGCTATGCCTGCAACATCAACCTGTTTGGACGTCAAAGAGGTTCAGGCGAAAGCATTTGGGAAATAAAACGCCACATAGGCTATGTATCGCCTGAGATGCACCGTTCCTATCAGCGCGCCCTGCCCACTATCAATGTAGTAGCCAGCGGACTGAAAGACACGGTGGGACTATATGTGCACCCCAATGCAGAGGAAAAGAAAACATGCCACTGGTGGATGCGACTCTTCGGCATAGAACAACTGGCAGACCGCTCGTTTCTGCAAATCAGCAGCGGCGAGCAACGCCTGGCCCTGCTGGCACGCGCCTTTGTGAAAGATCCAGAATTGCTCATCCTCGACGAACCTCTGCATGGGCTTGACGACAACAACCGCCAACTGGTACGCGAAGTGATTGACACGTTCTGCCAGCGCAAGGGAAAGACACTAGTCATGGTGACGCACTACGAAGAAGAACTACCACAGTGCATTGACCACTGGCTGCACCTGACACACACGGAGCATTGAACTTTTATTTCCCAATTATTTCCATATTACAAAGAAAAGTTGTAATTTTGCAGGCTGAAAGCAGTAACCAAATCTTATAGACAACACAACAACATGGCAAAAGAAAAACTGAGCAAAGTGCTCGTACTGGGTTCGGGTGCTCTTAAAATTGGACAAGCAGGTGAGTTTGATTATTCTGGTTCGCAGGCATTGAAGGCTCTGCGCGAAGAAGGAATCGCCAGTGTGCTCGTCAATCCCAACATCGCAACCATCCAGACATCGGAAGGCATTGCAGACAAGGTTTATTTCCAACCTGTAACCCCTCACTTCGTTACTGAAATCATCAAAAAGGAACGCCCCGACGGCATCTTGCTGGCATTTGGCGGACAAACTGCACTGAACTGCGGCACCGAGCTATATCAAAATGGAACACTTTCAAAGTATGGTGTGAAAGTGCTTGGAACCAGTGTCGAGGCCATCATGAATACCGAAGACCGAGATCTCTTTGTGAAGAAACTCGATGAGATAGAACTGAAGACCCCTGTGAGCCATGCCGTTGAGAACATGGACGATGCCCTGAAGGCTGCCCACGAGATAGGGTTCCCCATCATGATTCGCTCGGCCTACGCACTGGGTGGCTTAGGCTCAGGCATCTGCCCCGACGAGAATGCCTTCCGTGAGTTGGCTGAGAGCGCATTTACTTTCGCCCCGCAAATTCTGGTTGAAGAGAGTCTGAAGGGGTGGAAAGAGATTGAGTTTGAGTGTATTCGCGATGCCAACGATCACTGCTTCACCGTGGCTTCGATGGAGAACTTTGATCCCCTGGGCATTCACACAGGCGAATCAATTGTAGTAGCTCCAACTTGTTCGCTCACCGAAGAGCAGGTGAAGATGCTGCAAGATATTACCATTCGCTGCGTACGCCACTTAGGCATTGTAGGCGAATGCAACATACAGTTTGCCTTTAACGCTACAACCAACGACTATCGCATCATTGAAATCAATGCTCGCTTGAGCCGTTCGTCAGCTTTAGCCTCAAAAGCTACTGGCTATCCTCTCGCCTTTGTTGCCGCAAGATTGGTTCGTCAATGAAGTCGGTAGGCGAAATCATGTCTATTGGTCGTTCATTTGAAGAAATGATTCAGAAAGGCCTACGCATGATTGGTCAGGGCATGCATGGATTTGTGGGCAATGACCACACCCGATTTGAAGACCTTGACAACGAGCTGGCTAACCCAACCGACCTGCGCATTTTTGCCATTGCTCAGGCACTGGAGGATGGCTATTCTATTGAGCGAATCGAAGAACTTACCAAAATCGACGTATGGTTCCTGGAGCGTTTGAAGCACATCGTAGACTTAAAGCATAAACTGCAGACATACAACACGCTGGAAGAGATTCCCGATGAGTTCCTTTTGGAAGTGAAACGATGTGGCTTCAGCGATTTCCAGATAGCACGTTTCGTGCTGAAGCCAGGCAACGTGAACATGGAGAAGGAGAATCTGGAGGTGCGCCGCTACCGCAAACAGCGTGGCATTCTGCCCTCAGTGAAACGCATTCCCACCGTAGCCAGTGAACACCCTGAGCTGACCAACTACCTGTACTTCACATATACACATACGCCTGCCTTTGGAAATCCCGAAGGCGAGCAGTACAAGACCATGCACGACATCAACTACTATAACAACGAAAAGTCGGTAATTGTGCTTGGTTCGGGAGCTTACCGCATTGGTTCCAGCGTGGAGTTCGACTGGTGTTCCGTAAACGCTATCAACACAGCACGCAAGCTGGGCTACAAATCAATCATGATTAACTACAACCCAGAGACCGTCAGTACCGACTATGACATGTGCGATCGCCTGTACTTTGATGAACTCAGTCTGGAGCGTGTACTCGATGTCATTGATTTGGAATCGCCTCGTGGCGTCATTGTGAGCGTGGGTGGCCAGATTCCCAACAACCTCGCTATGAAACTGCATCGTCAGGGTGTGCCTGTGCTGGGCACCAGCCCTGTTGACATTGACCGTGCAGAGAACCGCGATAAGTTCTCGGCCATGCTCGACAAACTGGGCATTGACCAGCCCGCATGGCGCGCACTCTCCTCGTTCGACGACGTAAAGCAGTTTGTCGACGAAGTGGGCTACCCCGTGCTGGTACGCCCCAGCTATGTGCTCTCAGGCGCTGCCATGAACGTATGCTACGACGATGAGGAACTGCACCGTTTCTTGAATATGGCAACCGAAGTGTCGAAGGAATTCCCCGTAGTTATCTCGAAATTTATGACCGAGACCAAAGAGATTGAATTTGATGCCGTGGCCGACAAAGGTGAGGTGGTAGAGTATGCCATTTCTGAACATGTTGAATATGCGGGCGTGCATTCAGGCGATGCAACAATGGTCTTCCCTGCACAGCACATCTATTTCTCTACCATTCGTCAAATCAAGAAGATTTCCCGCAAGATTGCCAAGGAGCTTAACATCAGCGGACCGTTCAACATACAGTTCCTGGCAAAGAACCGTGAAGTAAAGGTCATTGAGTGCAACCTACGTGCCTCACGTTCGTTCCCCTTTGTGAGTAAGATTCTGAAACGCAACTTCATTGAAACTGCCACAAAAATTATGCTCGATGCTCCCTATTCAAAACCCGACAAGAGTGAGTTCGACATTGACCGCATTGGTGTAAAGGCCAGTCAATTCTCGTTTGCACGCTTGCAAAATGCCGACCCAGTGTTGGGTGTAGATATGAGTTCGACGGGCGAGGTAGGCTGCTTGGGTGACGATCTGAACGAAGCATTGCTCAACGCACTCATTGCTACAGGCTATCGTCTGCCCAAAGAAAATAGCAGCATCCTCATTTCGAGTGGTGGTGCCAAAGGAAAAGTGAGTCTGTTGGAGCCTGCAAAGCAACTGGTAAAGAAGGGCTACAAGGTCTATGCAACAGGAGGAACAGCAAAGTTCTTCAACGACAATGGAGTGGCAGCCACTCCCGTGAGCTGGCCCGACGAAGAGGGCGAAAACAACGTGATGGACATGATTGCCCAACATCAGTTTGGATTGATTGTCAATGTGCCTAAGAATCACACTAAGCGTGAGCTTACAAACGGTTATCGTATTCGTCGAGGCGCTATTGACCACAATATTCCCTTGATGACCAATGTGCGTCTGGCCAAAGCTTTTATCGAAGCCTTTACAGCTATGAAAGAAGAGGATATCAAGATTAAGAGCTGGCAGGAGTACAATGCCTAACTTATAGTAAAGAACATAAAAAACAGTGGATTGCGAATTGCAATTCACTGTTTTTTATGGAGACAGAAGACTGTAGTTATTTTAGTCTTCGTCGGGGGTAATGAGCTTATAGCCTTTGCCGTGAATGTTGATGATTTCAATCTGCTCGTCGTCCTTCAGGTGCTTGCGCAGCTTAGTGATATACACATCCATGGAACGAGCATTGAAGTAGTTGTCGTCAATCCAAATGGTTTTCAGAGCAAAGTCACGCTGCAGAATTTCGTTGGCATGGCTGCACAACAAAGCCAACAGCTCGTTCTCCTTAGTGGTCAGCTTGGTTTGCTTCTCGCCGATAGACAGCAACTGCTTCTGCGTGTCGAAAGTAAACTTGCCTATGTGGTAAAGTGTAGACTCCTTGGTCTTCTTACCACGCACACGACGCAGGATGGCCTCAATACGGAAGACCAACTCTTCCATCGAAAAGGGCTTGGTAATATAGTCATCGGCTCCCAGTTTGAATCCTTCCAGAATATCGTCTTTCAAGGTCTTTGCCGTAAGGAAGATAATAGGAATCTCTGCGTTGGCCGTGCGAATCTCTTGTGCCAATGTGAAACCATCTTTCTTTGGCATCATCACATCGAGCACACAAATGTCGAATTTTGTCTTCAGGAAAGCCTTGAAGCCAGCCTCACCATCGGGGCACAGCTCAGCCTCATAGCCTTTGGCAGCCAAATACTCACGCAACAGCATTCCCAGGTTCTCGTCGTCCTCGCAAAGCAAGATTTTCAGTTTCTCGTCCATAACCTAAATGATTTAAATTTGATAATTTACTATTTGTTTTTCGTTTTTATTTTTATTTTATGTTTATGTCAAGCTTCATTTATTTGTCATCACCTGCATCTTCTTGCAATACTGGCAGCGAAACAATGAATTTCGTGCCTTTGCCCAATTCACTTTCGCAACGAATATCTCCCTCATGCAGGTTAATAATCTTCTTGACGTAGGCTAATCCCAGTCCAAATCCTTTTACATCGTGTACATTACCAGTATGCACTCGATAGAACTTGTCGAATATCTTTTTAACATTCTCCTTCTTGATACCCAAGCCGTTGTCGGCTATAGAGAAACATAAGCGGTTGTTATCGTTCCAGGTGCGAATGTGAATGTTCACCGGCTCGTCAGGTTTTCGATACTTCACTGCATTGTCCATCAGGTTGGTAATGGCATTTTGGAAATGAACCTCGTCAACATAGAGTGCCGAATCTATTGCCTCAATCTCCAGGTCAATCTTTCCACCCGTGTGTTCCACCCGCAATGAGAATGAGGCAGCAACCTGCTCAAGCAATTCATTCAAATCCAGTTCCTTCTTCTTGAAGGATGCCGTCTTACGGTCGAACATCGACATCTGCAGCACCTTTTCTACCAAGAAGCGCAGTCGCTTTGCCTCGTCGTTAATCACGCCGCCCAGGTGATTCATCATTTCAGGGCTCTTTGTCACAGAGTTGTCATTCAGCATCTGTGCTGCCAGCGAAATGCTCGAGATAGGTGTCTTCAGCTCATGGGTCATGTTGTTGATGAAATCGTTCTTGATTTCGGTGTAACGCTTCTGTCGGAAGATGACCGCGATGGTGAAGATAAACGTGATGAGCAGCACCACGGTAAAGATGATGGCTGGAATCATGAAACGCACCG
>CACXUV010000113.1 GCA_902770845.1 uncultured Prevotellaceae bacterium | reverse complement strand
GGACGGCAACGAACTGACAAGGCACATCAAGGAGGATCCGAACACGAGCCATCTGCCCATCATCCTGCTGACGGCCAAGACACAGGAGAGCGACCGAAAGCAATCGATGCTGCTCGGGGCCGATGACTACATCACGAAGCCGTTCAAGATGCGCGACCTGAAGTTGCGCATCACCAACATCATTGAGAATCGCAAGCGAATCAGACGCGAGTTCAAGGCAAGCACGGTGGAGGAGAGCCGACAGAAGGCCAAGATGCCTTCGCCCACTGCCGACGAGCTGTTCCTGAAGAAAGCCATCGACTGTGTCTACAACCACTTGGACGACTCCGACTTCGATCGCGATGCCTTCGCCAGCGACATGAGCACGAGTGCCTCGACGCTCTACAACAAACTGCGCTCCATTACGGGTATGAACGTGTCGGCCTTCATCCGCAACATCCGCATGAAGGAAGCCAAACGGCTGGCTCAGACGCAGCCCGACTTGCGCGTCAGCGACCTGGCCTACAAAGTGGGATTCAAGGATCCAAAGTATTTCTCTACCTGCTTCAAAAAGGAATTCGGACTGCAGCCCAGCGAATTCATTGAACAAGTGGCAAAGCAGTAGAGCATCAGTCGGGAAGCGACTGGAACAAAATCTCAATCAATCGGGGAAGTGCATACTGCCCAAGCTCCTCTCCTTTCACCCAGATATACCCCTCGGGCAATGAGGGGCGTTGCTCTGTGGAATAGTAATAGAAGTCGCAGAGCAACACACGATGGGTGAGCACGTGTTTCACATCCTTTTTCAATAGCAACGGTGGTTCCGTGGGCATGAAATCGCTCGTGTCTACAGGCTCCCACAACCCTTGCCAGATGTCGCCCTCGCCACGTCGGCGAATGGCGGTATAACCCTTGCACCTTATATATATATAGCTCAGTCGGCGCTCCTTGACCACCAGTTTGCGAAGCTTGACGGGCAGCTCGTCGACCTTGCCTTCGCGCAGGGCCACACACGACTCCTGAAAGGGGCAGAGCAGACAGCGAGGCGACTGTGGGGTACACTGGATGGCACCAAAGTCCATGATGGCCTGATTGTAGGCCGCTGCCTCGCCTTCGGGCAACAACTGCTGTGCCAGCAGGGCGAACTCCTTTTTTCCTTCAGTTGAATTGATGGGGGTGGAGATGCCGAAATGGCGGGCCAGCACGCGGTAGACATTGCCGTCGACAACAGCGGTTGGCAGGTCGAAAGCCATCGAGCCGATGGCCGCTGCGGTATAGTCGCCCACTCCTTTCAGCAGGCGAATCTGTTCGTAGGTGCGCGGAAAGCCGCCCATCTCAACAATCTGCCGGGCGGCAAAATGCAGATTGCGAGCCCGTGAGTAGTAGCCCAGTCCCTGCCATTCGCGCAGCACCTCATCCTCGGTGGCAGCAGCCAGTTGCTCCACCGTGGGCCATCGCCGCATGAATCGCTGCCAGTAGTCCCAGCCTTGTTGCACGCGTGTCTGCTGCAAGATGATTTCGCTCAGCCATATAGCATAAGGGTCGCGAGTACTGCGCCACGGCAGCTCGCGACCATTATCACGGAACCATTCCAGCAATGTCAGTGCAAACGTACTGTGCATACTGGCATTTCGGTTATTGCTTCACAACCTTTTCGCTTGCTTCTGCTTGCTGGCCAGCGGTTCTTGTCACCTTGGCCTTCTCTCTGGCCTTTGCCTTCGAGGCAGCTTTCTCGGCAGTACCCAGTTTCATGGGACCTTTCTTCAACTTCACGCTGTCGCACTTCATCATCTTGCCACAGCCTTTCTCCTGTCCGCAGCCTTCGCGCTTGCTTTTGCAGCAGCCTTCGCCCTTGCCGCAGTTGTGCTTGCAATTGCCCTTGTGCGAGCAGTTCTCACAGTTCGTATCCGAACAGGTCGACTTGCACTCTGTACACTTCTTGCAACCGCTGGCCTGCTGGCCGTCGCATTTCTTGGCACAGCACTCCTTGGCCTGTCCCTTTTGATTGCCATCCTGTGCGCTGACCGTTGTCGTGAAACACATGGTTGCCATCGCTACGATGGCACTCAGAATCATCTTTCTCATAATAGTTACTAGTTTAATTATATAAAATGTGACACCGCAAAGTTACTACAATTTCGCGAACTCCGACTTACTTCCGTCGCTTTTTTGTTTGCTCACAACATTTTTTTGCCATTTTTCCACTATCTTCGTACATTCTGGCGACAATTGACAGCTAAAAAACTGGCAGTGGTAGCACCGACAATGAAATAAATTGAGTAACTTTGTCAGCCGATATGAACAAAGAAGAGAAACGACTGATGCGACGCCAAAGACTGATGGATAACAAGGTCTATCAGGCTATGGGACACGTCACGAACTACATGGATCGCTACTACCTCGATGCACTCATCGGGCTCATTCCCGGTTGGGGCGATGCCATTGCGCTGCTGAGCGCCCTGCCGTTCGTCTATTTTGCCATGCGTGTTGTGAAGAGTGTGCCGCTGACATTGGCCGTCGTGAACAATGCCGTGCGCGATGTGCTGCTGGGCATGATACCGTTCTTCGTGGGCGACATCATCGACCTCTTCCACCATGCCAACACGCAGAACATGAAACTGGTGCAGGGCTTTGTCGATGGCGACGAGCGCATCATCAAGGAGGTGAACCGCAAGGCATGGCAGTCGGCTCTCTTCATCCTGCTGTTTCTGGCCATCATCGTCCTCATGTTCTGGCTACTGGCAAGGCTGATTGCTTTTCTTCCTTTTCCTTGGTAGCTGAAACAGTGGGTGAGACACGATTAGAATGTGGGGGGAAATCGCCCCGCATTCCTAAAGAATTGTTGCTAAGTAATCGTAAAAAAACAGTGAAATCATGCAAATGTCGTCAAAAAACACTATATTTGCACCATCAAACCAAGAGTGACGACGATTATGGCAACAGCAACCACGGGAAAACCACAGACACACCCCATTAGTTATTACTGGGGAATGGTGAAGAATTTGGATGACAACCAAAAATTGGAACTGGTATCAATTATTATTGACAGCATAAGAAATCCTAACAAGTCGCGAAGTATGGAAGAAGAGAACTTCACTCTTCGTCCCTTCACACAGGAAGAGTTGGATGCACGGCTCGATGCGGCTGAGGCCAATATTGCCGCAGGCAATGTTATTGATTCCGAAGACGTGTGGCGTGAATTGGAAGAAGAGTTTGCATGTGAAGATGCAGAAGAGAATGCCAGGAAGATTACCTCAAATGTTGAAACGGAACAGCTTGCTACGGTATGAAAGTGAAATGGGATCCAACGGCAAGAGCTGATATGCGGCAGGTTGCTCGCTACATCAATGAAAAGTTTGGCCGTAAAACGAGGCAAGATTTCATACAAAGGGTTAGAGAAGCAGAAAAGTTGATAGTAAGCCAACCTAACATTGGGCCTGTTGATCCATTGTATTCCAACCGTCCTGTTACCTACCGTAGTATTACCGTCAATGGTCTAAATAAGATGGTTTATCGCATTGACGGTAATGTTATTTACATTGTTGATTTTTGGGACACTCGTCGTGAGCCTACCAATCAGGCTGCGCAAACGCAATAGCTCATTCGTTAGCCTTTCTGCTTCATCGACCTTATTACGAACCAGAGATGCATGAGCACGGTGCTCAGGTAGCCATAGTGGCGGCACATGATGCGGAAGCGCTCTTTGAGCGATTCCTTGTGGTGGCGCGTGGTTGCTCCTTCCTCTGTATAGCAAGCCACCACCTTATTTATATTATATAGAGGGAGTCCGGCCCGCTCGCCTTCGCGCATCACACGAATGCACCAGTCTACATCGGCTGAATAGCGATATTCTGTGTTGTATTGCAGGTTCTTGGCAATATCGGTACGGGCATAGAATGCCTGATGACAGACC
>CACXUV010000112.1 GCA_902770845.1 uncultured Prevotellaceae bacterium | reverse complement strand
ACGCACCAGTTCCAGGGCGTTCTCACGGGTAAGGGAATCCCCTTCGGTGGTTCACTCATTCGTCCTGAGGCCACTGGTTATGGCACAGTTTATTTCCTCACCTCGATGCTTGCTACTCGCAACATCGACATCAAGGGCAAGAAGGTGCTGATTTCAGGTGCTGGTAATGTGGCACAATATGCTGCCGAGAAGTGCTTGCAGCTGGGTGCAATTCCTCTGACTATGAGTGACAGTGATGGTTACATCTATGATCCCGATGGAATCGACCGCGCAAAGCTGGACTTCATCATGGAATTGAAGAACGTGGAGCGTGGACGTATCAAGGAATATGTTGAGGAGTATCCCACGGCTGTTTATCATGAGGGACAGCGTCCTTGGCATGAGAAGGCCGATATTGCTCTGCCTTGTGCTACTCAGAACGAAATCAATGGTGAAGAGGCTCAGGCTTTGGTCAACAACGGAATCATTGCTGTGGCTGAGGGTGCCAACATGCCTTCGTTGCCTGAAGCAATCAAGATTTTCCAGGATGCCAAGCTGCTCTATTCTCCTGGTAAGGCCAGCAACGCCGGTGGCGTGTCGGTGTCAGGTCTTGAGATGTCGCAGAACTCTGAGCGTCTGAGCTGGACAGCTGAGGAAGTTGACAACTATCTGAAGCGCATCATGAACGACATCCATGAGAACTGCGTGAAATATGGCACTGAGAAGGATGGCTACATCAACTATGTGAAAGGCGCTAATGTGGCTGGCTTCATGAAGGTGGCCAAGGCCATGATGGCTCAAGGAATTGTTTAAGTTCAAGGGTAAATAGATTTATAAAAAAGTTAGAGGTGAGAAACAATAATCTCACCTCTAACTTTTTTACTTGAAGCAGAATTTATCGACTCGCCACTGCGCACGTAGTGATGTCTATTCTTATATTCTTTGGGAGCTTTCTTTTGTTTTTTCTTCAGCCAAATCACTTCACCTTCCTCTATGGGGTCGTTCTTGTCACGCTCATTATAGTTGGCAATCTTGCGATAGGAAATGCCAATTTCCTGCCCTATCAAATGAAAAGTATCGCCCTGACGTGCAATGATATAATAGTTTTTGTTGTAAATCTTGATGGGATGTAAAGGGAGTCCCCCCACATTGTGGTTCTTGGTGTGCTGAACCATGTACTTGTCGTAGTCCTTTTCCTTATCATACTCATAGAGCTTGTACAGCTGAATAAGGTCGATGAGTTTCTGAGCATATTGCGGATTGGTGGCATAGCCGGCAGCTTTGAGTCCATGTGCCCAACCTTTATAGTCGGTCTGCTTCAGTGCGAACAACTGCTTGTAACGCTGACCAGTAGCTAGGAAATGCGAATGGTCTTCAAACGATTCAAAGGGCGACGCGTATGCACGAAAACACTCATTGCGCTGGTCGTCATCTTGATAAACAGTTGCCCCACCCCATCCATGACATTTAATTCCAAAATGATTATTTCCCTTGCGTGCCAGCTCGCTCTGCCCTGCCCCACTCTCAAAGATTCCCTGTGCCAACGTGATACTTGCAGGCACCTTCCACCGCATCATTTGTTCAATGGCAATATCCTTGTATTGGTCAATGTACTGCTGATATTTCTGGTTCCAGGTTATTTGTGCTTGAGAGCCCAGTGGCAGTACCAAAGCCAGTGTAATGAGAAGTTTTTGCATAGTTGGAACTTATTTTTTATGCAAAAGTAATGCTTTTTCGTGATATTTTATTATTTTTGCAGCAGAAAACTATAGATATTATGAAAGAATTGACACTGAAGTCGACTATCAAGGTATGTCAGATAGAAGAACTGAGCAAAGCCGATCAGGAACTGCTATCAGTGGCCATTGATTCGACCACCAAATCCTATGCTCCATATTCGCACTTTTGCGTGGGTGCTGCCGTGAGACTGGCAAACAACTGCATTCTGCCTGGCTGCAATCAAGAAAACGCAGCTTTCCCCTCTGGCTTGTGTGCCGAGCGTTCGGCCATCTTTGCAGCTGGAGCCCAGTACCCAGATCAGGCGGTAGTAGCACTTGCCATAGCTGCTCGCGACACTACGGGCCAACTGACTGAGGAACCTATTTCACCCTGTGGCACATGCCGACAGGTGATTATCGAGACTGAGACTCGTTTCAAGCAGCCTGTGCGCATACTGCTTTACGGACAGAGCAAGGTGTATGTCCTTGAGGAAGGCATCAAAGCTTTGATGCCTTTGTCGTTTACAGAGTTTTAGTCTTTTATGTGTTCATCCGCAATGAACAAAGATAAAGACTAAAGAGGATAGCACCCCATTCCCTTGGCTGTTGACAGACTATCGAGATGGAAATCGTATTGCAGGTTGTCTTCGTCGATCAGTCGAAAGTGTTGTTTGCCCTGAACAGAATCCTTGGGCGTTTCCCACAGAACATTCACAAAAGAAATTGTATCGGCCTCTTCAGGCTGGGGGGTTCGTAACAGACAGTTTTCAAAATAAAAGTTGTAGGTCACGGTAGAGTCGCTGGCCATCTCTCCCATAATCACATCGTCGGCATATCCAGTAATGATACTGTTTATGCATGTGAATGCTTCCAATGGATAGTTATTTTCGCCCTTGAAATTGCAGAAGCGCAAGGCAGGGCCACGGTCAGCCGAGAATGGATAGAACTGGGCAAGGGTGCAGTTATGCATAATCACAGCACCGCCATAGACAGCCACACACTCCTTGAGGGTATTGCTGAACTGACAGTTGAGCAGTCCCACATAGGCATTGTTGGCTTCGAGACCAACGCCTTTGTTGTTATGAACAATGCAACGCTCCATATACAATCGGCGGTGTTGACTGTCGAGCGAACTTGAGTCGCAAACGATTGCATCTTCAGCATTCCTTATCTCAGTGTTAATCAGTGTGTTGCCAAAAGATGATGAATGAAATTGCAGTCCTCTCCACTGGCCACTCACACGGTCGTAAGGCAGATAGGAAAACATGTGGTCCAATCGGTCACCACGCATCAGCACGCTATCGGTTGAGAGCGTGCCGTAAACATCTATTCCTGCCTGGTCGTGAAAGTAGAGCGTGGTATTGCGTATGGTGAGCGTTGCAGCACTGTCCACCTTGATTCCCCCATAGATAATAATGGGCTTGAACGACTGTATCAGCGTGTCGTGGCTAACGACCAGATTGCGCAACTGCAAGGCATCCCATGCACAACCGTGCAAGCACACACGCTGCTCTACCCCACTCTCCAATGCAAATATCAAGTCGTCCTCTATCGTTTTCGGAAGCTCTTGCATGTTTTCAGGAGCAGTGATTTCTACAAACACGCGCAAGCTGTCGCCCTTTCTCACCTCCAGGTTGTTCACCACAGAGCCAAGCGTATTGTCGAGATAGGAACCATCTACATTGACACGAAATCCAGTCTGATTGCCCTGACGCAATCTCACGCTCTTGATTTTGATTCCATCTGAGGCATTGTTGTAGACCCAGAGCGTGTAAGTGGCAGAGCCGATGGTAGAAAACACGGTGTCGAGCTTGACCGTATCAGTAGAAAACGTGAGCCTTGCCGATGGGCTGGCTGTGAAGGAGTCGTTATCGTTGCAAGCCACAAGCATTGCCATGGCAATGAGAAATAAAAAAATCCGTTTCATCATAACATCTGATAAAACGGATTTTTAATAGAAATATTGTTAGCTGCTGCTAATAATCTCTTTATTTGTCACCAAAATAGCGCTTCAGCAAGCCTGCAAATCCTGCACCATGACGAGCCTCGTCCTTTGCCATCTCGTGCACGGTGTCATGAATGGCGTCGAAACCAGCAGCTTTGGCATTCTTGGCAATGCGGAACTTGTCTTCGCAAGCACCTGCCTCGGCTGCAGCGCGCTTTTCCAGATTGGTCTTGGTGTCCCAAACGCACTCGCCCAGCAACTCTGCAAAACGGCTGGCGTGGTCGGCCTCTTCGAATGCGTAGCGCTTGAAAGCTTCGGCAATCTCAGGATAGCCTTCGCGGTCGGCCTGACGGGCCATGGCCAGATACATGCCCACCTCGCCACACTCACCATTGAAGTGACAGCGCAGGTCTTCAATCATCTCTTCGCTCACACCCTCGGGCTTGCCATCGCCAATCTTATGCACAGTGGCATAGGTCATCTCTTCCTGAAGTTCAGAGAACTTTGAGGCAGGAGCCTTGCAGATGGGGCACTTCTCGGGAGCAGCATCGCCTTCATAGATATATCCACAAACGGCGCAAATGAATTTTTTCTTCATAAAAGTAATTGTTTTGTTTAAAGGTGTTATACTCGTCTGCAAATTTAGGAAAAAAAAGCTACATGCCCAAATGTTTGGCTTTTTTTGTTTTAAATTTATACGACGTCCATTTTAGCATGGCAGCTCTTGGAAACTCAGAAGTTATAGGAGAATCCCAACGATGAGTATTCCTTGAACTGCCAGTAGCCCAACTTATCGTCCCATTTGTTGGAGTCGTCGAAACGAGGGAACAAGAACACGTTGGCTGAAATGTATTTCGACACGCGCAGGGCGAACGTGTTTTCCCACTCAATCTCGGCACGGTGGAAACTGGAAAAGCCATAGAGACGCGACTTCCACGTAACCACATCGTTTATCTTCCACTCCAGCGAAGCCGTCACCTGCGAACCAAAGTCGGTAAGCGAGTGGGTGTGTTTGGGTGTCTTCACACCAAACCCGGCAGCCAAATCCGTGCGATCCACATAGCGATAGTTCACTGCCAGTGGCGAGAGGTTCACTGTGCCAGTGAGCTTCTTGTTGAAGGCTTCCACTTTGTAGTCCATACCAAGACCCACGTTCAGATTGAAAGGCGACATGAAATCAGAGAACGTCTGCACTTTGTTGGCCTTCAAGCCACGGGCAAACTGCG
>CACXUV010000111.1 GCA_902770845.1 uncultured Prevotellaceae bacterium | reverse complement strand
TTTTGGGCTGCGATGCCCAGGCCCTGTGCGAACTGGCCGAGGAAGCCGGCGGTCACGACAACGTGTCGGTCATTGTTGTGCGTGTAGAATAAAAAAAAAACAACCCACCATTCATTTTTTCCACCCATGCCACTCCGACTTCCCGACCAGCTTCCAGCCATAGACCTGCTGAAGCGCGAAAACATATTTGTGATGAACAGTTCGCGGGCTCATGCCCAGGACATACGTCCGCTGCGCATTGTCATCCTGAACCTCATGCCCCTGAAGATCACCACCGAGACCGACCTGGTGCGGTTGCTCTCCAATACCCCCCTGCAGCTCGACATCAGTTTCATGAAGCTGCGCAGCCACACCCCCAAGAACACCCCCATAGAGCACATGATGATGTTCTATCGCGACTTTGAGACGATGCGCAATGAGAAGTTCGACGGCATGATCATTACCGGCGCACCGGTCGAGACGATGGACTTCGAGCAGGTGGGCTACTGGGCCGAGATCACCGACATCTTCACGTGGGCCCGCACCCACGTCACCAGCACCCTCTACATCTGCTGGTCGGCCCAGGCAGGGCTCTATTATCATTATGGAGTGCCCAAACATGCCCTGCCCAGGAAAATGTTCGGCATCTTCCCCCAGCACAAGCTCGACGACCAGCTGCCCATCTTCCGTGGCTTCGACGATGTGTTCATGATGCCCCACAGCCGCCACACCGAGGTGAGGCGTGCTGACATCCTGAGCTGTCCACAGCTGCACCTCATTGCCGAGTCCGAGCTCAGCGGCGTGGGCATCGTCATGGCCCGTGGCGGTCGCGAGTTCTTCATCTTCGGCCATCCGGAGTATGCCCCCAACACGCTCGACAACGAATATCGGCGCGACAAGGACACCCGGCCCGACGTAGACCTGCCCTACAACTACTACACCAACAACGACCCCGCTCTGCCGCCCCTCGTCACTTGGCGCGCCCATGCCAACCTGTTCTACAGCAACTGGATCAACTACTACGTCTATCAGGAGACGCCTTACGATATTTCAAAGATTGAGTGATGCAGAAACTTGAATTGCTGGCACCAGCCAGAGACCTTGCCTGCGGCATGGCCGCCATCGACCATGGCGCCGATGCCGTGTATATTGGTGCTTCGCGTTTTGGAGCCCGTGCAGCCGCAGGCAACAGCGTCGACGACATTCGCAGCCTGTGCCGCTATGCCCACCAGTTCGGCGCCCGGGTCTACGTCACCGTCAACACCATCGTCTACGACCACGAGCTTCAGGACACCAGCCGCCTTGTGGCCCAGCTGGCCGATGCTGGTGCCGACGCCCTGCTGGTGCAGGACATGGGCGTGGCCCAGCTGTGCCAGCAGCTGCCAGCCCCCCCCGCGCTCCATGCCTCCACGCAGACCGACAACCGCACGGCCGACAAGGTGAGGTGGCTGCTCAGCCAGGGCTTCAGCCGCGCCGTGCTGGCACGCGAACTGTCGGTCGATGAGATTGCCCACATCCACGAGCAGGTGCCACAGATGGAACTCGAAGTGTTTGTCCACGGGGCGTTGTGTGTCAGCTACAGCGGACTCTGCTATGCCTCCCAGCACTGCTTTGGCCGCAGTGCCAACAGGGGCGAGTGTGCACAGTTCTGCCGCATGAAGTTCAGCCTGTTCGATGCCGACGACCACCTCATAGAGCGCGACCGCTACCTGCTCTCGCTCAAGGATCTCTGCCTGATAGACCATCTGGAAGAATTGGCTGCCGCAGGCGCCATGTCGTTCAAGATCGAAGGCCGACTCAAAGACATCGGTTATGTGAAGAACGTGGTGGCGGCCTACAGTCAGCGGCTCGACCAGCTCGTCGAGCGCCATCCCTCTCTTTATTGCCGTGCCTCGCAGGGCAGCGTCCGTCTCACCTTCCAGCCCGACCCCAACAAGACGTTCAACCGGGGCTATACCACCTATTTCCTTCATGGTCGCCAGCCCCACATAGCCTCCTTCTCCACGCCGAAGGCCATAGGCGAATATGTGGGCTGCGTGAAGGAAGTCAGGGCAGGCTCGTTCACCGTGGCCGGCACGTCGCGCTTTGCCAATGGCGACGGGCTGTGCTTCATGAACCGCAACCAACAGCTGGAGGGCTTTCGCGTGAACCGTGTGGAAAACAACCGCATCTTTCCCCACAGAATGCCCTCGTCGCTGCGTGCCGGCATGCGGCTCTATCGCAACAACGACCAGCAGTTCGAGCGACTGCTGTCAAAGCCCACGGCCACCCGGAAACTGCCCGTCGCCATCAGCATCTGTGCCGAGGCCGATGGCTACAGTATCGTTTTCAATGGCGTGGAGAGCCATTTCGCCTGCCAGCACCAGCTGGCACAGACACCCCAGCACGACAACATTCGCCGCCAGCTCAGCAAGCTGGGAGGAACGCCCTTCGAGTGCACCGAAGTCTCCATACCCTCCGATTTTCCGTTCTTCATCCCCTCCAGCGAACTGGCCCAGATGCGTCGCGTGGCCATGGCAAACGCCACGTCGTCACGACTCAGCCCCCAGAGCCCCGTCGCTCCGCAGCCACCAGCTCCGCTGCCCCGCTACCGCGAGCCCTATTTGTACAACATTGCCAACGCGCAAGCCCGCACCTTCTATGAGCAGCAAGGCTTGCAGCATGCCGCGCCCGCCCCCGAGCTGCAGGAGCCGCGCCGCGCCCTGCTCATGCAGTGCCGCCATTGCCTGCGCTTTGCCCTGGGCCATTGCGTGAAGCATGGCGGGCAGCAGCCCCAGTGGCGCGAACCGCTGCGGCTGCAGCTGGGCGATGGCCGCTGCTTCACCCTCGAGTTCGATTGCTGTCACTGCCAAATGAATGTCTATGCCGACCCATCCTGAACGCCCCCTCCTGCTAGTGCTGCTCCTTGCCAGCCTGCTCGTCTCGTGCTACCGCCAGACGGCCGAGCAGGCCGATGCCTGGAGCCTGTCCGACCGTCAGGCCGACTCGCTGGCCTTCAGCACCACCCACCACTACTCGCAGAACTACAACTTCATCGTCAAGGCCAGCACGTTGCAGCTCATTGCACAGCACCCCACGGAGTATGTCAACGGTCTGCCCGTCGACACGCTCACCGTGTGCCGTGGCGAGCGCATCGTCGTGGCCGACGTCACCACCATGCCCTCCGACACCACCGACACCACCTGGGTGAAGGTGGCCCGCGACCAGCAGACGATGGGCTGGATTCACGAGCGCAGCCTGCTCGGCGGCGTTCATCCCGACGACCCCATCTCGCAGTTCATCGACGTCTTCTCCGACACCCATCTGCTCCTTTTCCTGGCCCTGCTTGTCGTGGCCGTCACCATCTTTGCTGTGCGGCGCATTATGAAGCTCGGAGCCCACATCGTTCACTTCAACGACATTCAGTCCTTCTATCCCACGTTGCTCGCGCTGCTCACGGCCGCTTCGGCCGTAATCTATGCCACCATACAGATGCACGCTCCCCAGTCGTGGCGCCATTTCTACTATCACCCCACGCTCAATCCCCTCAGCGTGCCCCTGCACCTGTCGTTGTTTCTCTTCACCGTGTGGGCCATCGTCGTCGTGGCCCTGGCAGCAGCCTTCGACATCCGCCGCCAGCTCTCGGGCGGCGAGGCCCTTTCCTATGCCCTCAGTCTTGCCGGCGTGTGTGCCGTGTGCTACGTGGTGTTCAGCCTGGCCACGCCGTTCTATGTGGGCTATCCGCTCTTTGCCCTCTATGTTGTGGTGTCCCTCCTTGTCTGGCGCCGCCACCGCCAGCCTCTCTATCGCTGTGGCCGCTGCGGCGGACTGATAGAGCACAAGGGGGCCTGTCCGCATTGCGGAGCCGTGAACGAATGAAGGGAAAAGCTTTTATCGCATGTTCATTTACTATTTACTATTTACTATTTTTTTGACAACGAATATGACGAATTATACGAATTAAGTAACCATGCAAAAATAGCTTATACGATCTGATTGAGGTTTTTAGAAAAACAAATAAAAACACGTAAGCAGCCAATTTTGACGTATTGCAAGAAAAGTTAAGATGATATACCTTTGCACTGACATTTTAAATATCAGATTATGTTCAGTAGCAAAGACTTT
>CACXUV010000110.1 GCA_902770845.1 uncultured Prevotellaceae bacterium | reverse complement strand
GGTGGCCTACGTGTTAGGTCAGCGAGGCTTGCACGCCACCGTTGTACAATCCATGTGCGATTTCCGCTTTGGAAATTTGGCCGAAGTGCGCTACTTCCTAAAGCATCTTGGCGGTGGTAAAGACGAAGTAATCATATCAAAAGAAAAATGGGAGGAAGCCAAGCAACGTACCCTTGAAACATACACTACAAGCACATGCCTAAGTGTTATGAAGCATTTCTTTTCCGACTTTGAGATAACTCACGATGCCTTCTATCATAGCGATTTGCGTGAATACATCTTTGAGTCGAACATCGAAGACTTCATTGCCGCCGATGCCAAATCTGTCTTTGTGAGCACCATCCATAAAGCAAAAGGACGCGAGTTTGACGCCGTCTATCTCTTGTCACCCATTCCTGACGAAAAAGACTTGAACGAAACACGAGCTTATTATGTTGGTCTTACCCGTGCCAAGCAGAATCTTTATCTCATCACAAATCCCACTGCAGAATATTCTACGATCACCATTCCATTGAACATGCACGATGTCATACTCGATTTCTTCAAAGGACGCAAGGATATAATTCTTCGTCTCAGAAGTGGTGAGAATCTGCAATACGACAACACTTACCTGCAGAATTACCAAGGCATCAATGTTGCCGCCATATCGGCCTCTGGAAAAGAAAAGTTGAAGTCATGGACATCGAAAGGATATGAAATAAACAGCGCCATCGTGAGTTACACTTTAGCTTGGAAGCCCCAGGACTCAAAAATAGAATATGCCATTTGTTTGGCAAATATCATATTGTCGAAACATTGATTCTTATTTTTCAAACAACAGTATTCCTCAGTCTGTTGCATCAACATTCGTTGCTGTGCCTTTCTCTTTCCCCCTCACGGCTCTGCTGCGAAATTTTTCTTGAGCTGCGAACAGGTCATGAAAAAAGAGAACCTTCGCAGGCTCTCTTTTCTGTTATTTGCAACATTCACTCAACTGGTGTCTGCTACAAATAGATTCTAAATTTGAAAGCCTTGGGTCTCACGACTTATATGCTTTCGCGAATTTAACCTTAATAATCTAATACCATGAAAAACACATGGCAAAAATACGACATTTTTCTGAACCTTGCAAATATTAGCCCTGACAAGCGGCTGATATTTTGTTTTATTTTTAAGGTATTAACAGAATTTTAGAATTTAAGATTACTTCTCTTCATGGCCGACGTGGCAATGCGCTCATAGACCAGTCCCAACTCTGCAAAGCGCAGCAGACTCTGCTGGGCGGCCTTGCGCACACTGATGTGGGGACTGTGAAGGGCCGCAATGGCCTGGTCGACGAACTCGTTGATGGTACGCTGGCCCATGGGCTCACGGCCTTGGGAGAACAGGCGCGAGAGAATGTGGAAGCCGCACAGCTGGCGCAGGGGCTCGTCGGTAGCAATCCACTGGAAAGCCATGAAGGCGGCGTATGGCAGGTGCTGGTAGAGATTGAAGGCTGCCTGCTCGGCTATCTCGACGTTGGGTGTCTGTTCCATCCACAGTTCGGCCAGCTCGCGGGGACATTGCTCGGGCGGCATGAGCAGGGTAGCTAGTATCTTGCACTCGCGCACATCCTCTTTCCAAAGGGCAATGGCCAGGGCTCTGCTGGGCTGGAACTGGGCGGCCTGCTGGCGCAGCATGACGAGCGAGGCCCCCCAGTTGAGTTTGTAGTCTACGCCTTTCTGCCGCATAGATGCTGCGGTGGCTCCGTCCATGAGCAGCCGGAAGGAGCGCTTTATTTCCTGCACCTGTGTTGTGATGTCGATGTTCTGGATCATATCAGGGTGGCGTATTCAGCACTGTAGCGCAGCATCTGGTGGGCAAAGCTTTCTCCGTAGCAGGGAACCACGTCGCTGACGTGGCCTTGGGCATCACGCACGAGATGCAACTGGGGGTTGATGAATCCCTTGTAGGGGGCAAGATTCAGCTTTTGATAGCGCTCGAGCACCTGGGCATGCAACTGGGGATCGACTTTGACGGCATAGGTCTCAACCAGCAGGCGTGCAGCCTGCAGGTCGCCCTCGCTCTTGATGCGCTGCACCTCGGCGAGCAGCTGGGCAATGAGCTGGCGCAGCTGGGGGTAGTCGGTAATTTCGAGATAGACCTTGCCGCTTCGCTCGATGAGCTGCATGGCCGTGCCATGCTGCAGGCACCAGTGGGCAATGAGCGAACGGTTGCGCATGTGGGCCTCTTCGATTTGGTGTCCGGGCTCTATGCGCACCAGTTGAGTCATGAGCCCGTTCATCATGTAGGTGTAGTACTGGGCCTTGTAGGCGTTGGCATCGGGCGTAAGTCCCAGCTCCACCATTTTCTCGTCGGCCACGTAGTAGAGTCCGAAAAGGTCGGCACGGGCTTCTTCAATGGTGTTGCCGTAGGCTTTCAGGGCATCGGGATCGGTGCCGGGCAGCAACTGTCCGCTGCCATGGCCCAGACATTCGTGCAGGTCGGTGTGCAGATTGTCGAGTGCATCGGCATACTTGTCGATCAGCTCCACCGTAGCGGCATCGACCACGAACTCCTGACGGAAACCATTGCCACGGGCCTGCTTGTCGTAAGCCTCGGTAATGTTGGAGATGGTGATGCTCTTCGACCCGTATTGGGCGCGCAGCCAATCGGCATTGGGCAGATTGATGCCGATGGCTGTAGAGGGGTATTCGTCGCCACCGAGCATGGCGGCACAGATGACGCGGGCCGACACACCCTTCACCTCTTTCTTCCTGAACTGCGGGGCCACGGGCGAGTGGTCTTCGAACCACTGGGCATGGCGACTGATGAGCTCTGTGCGGCGCGTGGCTTCTTCGTCGACATACTCAACGAGGCCCTCCCAGGTGCCTTTCAGGCCGAGTGGATCTCCATACACTTCGATGAAGCCGTTGATGAAGTCGATCTGGGTATCGAGACAGCCCACCCACAGCTTGCAATAGTCGTTGAAGTCTTTCAGGCTGCCTGTTTCGTAATAGCCGATGAGCTTGGTTATCACGGCTTTCTGTGCGTCGTTCTCGGCAAAGTCGATGGCTTTGCTGAGCCAGTAGACGACCATGGCGAGTGCCTTGCCATAGCGTCCGCCCAGTTTCCATACATCTTCCCGCAACTGGCCGCTGGCTGTCTTCACAAGTGTGGTGTTCAGGCCGAACGAGGGCGGCTCTGGGTCATCCTGGCTGTTCTGCTTGAGTTGTGCATAGAAGGCTTCGGCCTCGGCCTGGGCGACGTTTTCATAGAAGTGGCAGGCCGATGTGGCCACAAGGTCGCATCCATCGGCTTTGTTCACGCGCTTGGGCAGCACAGTGGGGTCGAAGATCACGGGGCGCAGCATTTCGAACAGCTGTGCAACCGTCTGTCCTTCGGCAAGGGGCAGACGGCGTGGTTCCACGCACTGCAGGCAGTCGAGAAGGTAAGAGGTGGAAAATCCTGGCTGAAACTTCTGACAGCCATAATGATGGTAGATGCCGTTGGAGAACCAGACACGCTTGAGATAGACTTCCAGCTGGCGGAAGTCGTCAGTGTCGTGGTTGATGGTGGGGTCGGTGTATATCGTTTCCAGCGTTTTGCGGATGAGCAGGTTGTAGGCTCCCTGCTGGTCGAAGACGATGTCACGCCCAGCAAGGGCGGCTTCGGAAAGACAGTACACCAGCTGCTTCTGCCCGAGGCTGAGCCGCTCGAATCCGTTCAGCCGATAGCGCAGCAGCTGCACGTCGGCAAAGCGCTCGTCGGCATAGCAAAAATTGTGTTCATTCATTGTTTCTTCTTTTTTGTTTGGGGTTTGGAAGGAATGATCTGGTCTTTGTTCTGTTCGTAGCTCATGCGGTAGGCCTTAGGGGTGGTGCCCACAAAGCGCACGAATGCCGAGTGGAACGACTGGCGATGGGCAAAGCCCACGAGATCGCCTATTTCCTCGACGCCGTAGTGCTGATAGCGGCTGTCGGTGAGCAGTGTCAGTGCCTCTTCCACACGATATTTGTTGACCAGTGATGTGTAGGTGGTGTGGAAGTGAACCCTGATCACGGCCGATATGTAGCGCGAGTTGGTCTGCAGGTCGGCTGCCAGCTGGCGGGCTGTGTAGAGGCCGTCGCGATATTTCTTTCGCACCACTAGTTGCTCCAGGATGCGATCCTTGAGTTCGTCGAGCAGCTGGGGGTTCACCAGTCGGCGGTAGACGGCTTCCTTGCGCTCGTCGGACGTGAAATTGCCGATTGTTATTTTCTTTGTCATTGCTCTCTATCTTTTTCAACAGTTTGCTAATTTCACTTCATTCAATGCCTTCAGATACTGTCTGCGCAGGCCGATGGCCTTGGCCCATTCTGCTGTGAGCAGCTGGCTCACGGGCAGGTCGATGTTCCACCGGCCTTGCGCTTCAAGACGGTCGATCAGCACGCCCAGGCTCAGGTTGTCAA
>CACXUV010000109.1 GCA_902770845.1 uncultured Prevotellaceae bacterium | reverse complement strand
TCTGGTGCCGACGGTGAGATATAGGCTGCCGTAACGTGATCATCATACTTTTTGTCGGGATAAAGATATCCCATGGTAGGAGTTTTGGTGTTCATGCCGATGCCAGCACGCAGGTCGAGCCATTTGGTGAGCGAGAATGTCGCGTTCACTCGGGGTGAGAGGGCCGTTGTCGCAATGTCGGCAAAGGGCTGCATGGCTGTGAATCGCAGACCTACCCCAATGCGCAGACGGTTCACCTTATTTATATTATAGGTGAACTGGTCTTCGGCAAAAGCTGCCAGCTGGTGCAGGCCCGGAATGTCGTGGAAGGGGCGTGGGCGAGTGCCGTCGTTGGGGTGGTAGGGGTGTGTTTCGTCGGCATTATAGTAACCATCGGCATGGTTCCAGTCGTAGTGATAGTCGGCTCCCAGCTTAAAGTGTTGCATCGTTTTGCCTCGGCGCAGGAAGAAATCGTCGCTCACTTTTGCAAACACATTTCCCGGTCGGCTCTCGGTAATGCCGGTGGCCAGATAGGAGCCGTTGATAAAGGCCACATTGTTATAGCCCGTCTGCATGGCCGTCACAATATCGGTGCGACCACTGGTGTTGCCTACAAACGAAGTGTTGCGGTTGTCGGTTTGGGTGTAGCTCAGACCAATGGTGTATTTCAGAGAGCGTGCCCATAGCTTGTCGAGCTGAATGCGTCCATTGTGGGTCAGCGACAGGGTGGTCGAGGTGTTCTTGTTTTCTGTGCCGTCTTGCTGTGCATCGGGGTCGTTTCCACTCCAGTCCTTCGAGCGCATCAGTCGCACCTTGGTGTCGGTGTGCCACCGCCTTGTGATGTCGTAGCCGTAGCCCAGGTTCAGGTTGTAGCGGTCATACGAACGGGTCTTCATGCGTGGGTCGCCCCATGCCTTGGCATAGTCGACGCTTATATTGATTACACCCGCCTTGTCCAGGTTGAAGCCTTTTCCCAATGAGTAGTTCTGCAGGGCGGGATTGATCTTTGCCTTGAACTGATAGGGCGTAACGCCTACTTTTGAGTGAACCACCACTAGTCCGGAAGTGAGGTCGCCATATTCAGCCGATGGAATGCCTCTGATAATCTCAACGTTGTCAATGTCATCAGCTGCTATTTGTCGCAGGTCGGTTCCTGTGAATGCCGTAGCCGAAAATGCTCCCGCACTCAGACTGCCATTGTTCGACATGGGCATGCCGTCGACCACGATGCTCGATCCCAGTGCCGACGTGTTGTTGTTCATGAGTGTGCGCAGCTGCAGGTTGCTGGCCTGTGTCAGGTCGTGGTTGCCCATGAGCTGTCCGGGAATGAGTTGCATGATGTCGGCCAACGACGTGGCTTGCAGGTGGTCTATGGCCTGTCGGCCCACGATGCTGCTGGTCGAGGCTCCGCTTTCCTTCTGTCTGGCCACCACGCTCACTTCTTTCAGCGCCAGCGACGTGGGGTTCATCTGATAGGACAGTAGCAGGTCTTTGTCCACCTTCACTTTCTTTTGTATGGTGGCATATCCCACACAGCTTATTTGCAGGTTGTAGTCGCCATGGGGAATATTCTTGATAAGGGCTTTACCGTCGGCATTGCTTACGGCCATAATGCCTGCGGGGGCCATTTGTATGGTGGCCATGACAATGGCCTCATGACTGTCTTTGTCGGTCAGACTGATGCTGATGCTGTGACCGTCTTCCTTGGCATTGGCCGAGTAGACCGTCAGCCACGCAATGAGCATGAGCACCATTTTGGCATAGTGATGAATTGTCATTCAGTCGTTGTGTATTATATTGAGAGGCTGCAAAATTACGAAAAATACATGAAATATGCAATACTTAAATATAGGTAAAAAGTAAAGCAAGGCTATTTGGCCTTGCTTTTCTTGTCGCGTGTGAGCTGAATGCGTTGCAACAAATCTTGATAATGCAACTTGTTCAGTGCATAGGCGTTGGCAGCCTGTTGTTTGATGTGGGCCTCTATTTTGTCGAGGTGCAGCAGCAGGTAGAGCCCTGCATCTCCCTGGTCTATGCGTTGCGAGGCGCTTGCTTTTTCGGAGGCAGGGACCAGTAGCTTGTCCATCTGTTCCAGATAGGAGCGTTGTAGGTTGCGGCGCATCTTCGTCGTCCATTCTCCTGCATTGCCAAGGGGCTTCCACACCTGTTCGAAGAGATCGTCGAGATATTCGTTGACGGGGTAGGGGTCTTTGCTGGTCGATGTCTGGTTGTTCAGCGTGTTGAGCACGTAGGCAGAAAGCAGACGGCCCACGATGTTTTCCTGCAATGACTGCTGGCTGTTGGTGGGATCTACGCCCACCTTATGAATAATCTGGGCAGGATAGAGCCATTCGGGAGCATCGAAGATATGGCGGCCAATGTAGCCGACGGCTTCCTTCTGTCGGCTTCGGGGCACGCTGCCTACAGGCTCCATGCCTGGCATGTTGTTGCGATGGGTGCCGCCAATGTTCTTCATCACATGGTTGCGGTAGCGGTTAAACTGGCTGAGCACCTCGCCATACATGGTGTTCAGGTCGTTGTATTGGTAGTTGTCTTCGTGAGTCCACTCGGGCAGGTGCTGCATCACGCGCTTCAAGTTCTTGATGCCATACTCTGATGCCTTCACGCTGTTGTCGCCCAGGTCTTCGGTCTGCGAGCGTGGGTCTTCACCGCCGCCTTCGCCGCCGAACCACAGGCGTGGGTTGGCAGCCAGCGTGGTGGTGGTCTCTGTCATGAGTCTTTCTTTCTCTTCAAACTCGTCCTTGAACTCCGGGCGCCACTGGTAGCCCCACTTGATGGCCCATTTGTCGTAGTCGTTGATGCGGGGGAAGAGGCCTTCTTCCGAAATTTTGTCTTCGGGCTGTGCCACGTAGTTGAAGCGAGCATAGTCCATGATGCTGGCTGTGTGTCCGTGGGCTTCTACCCATGCCTTGTCACGCAGTTTTTCAACGGGCGTGGCAAACGAAGCTCCCATATTGTGGCGCAGTCCCAGCGTGTGGCCCACCTCATGACTGCTCACGAAACGAATGAGTTGGCCCATGAGCTTGTCGTCGAACTTCATGTGCTGTGCCCGTTTGTCGAGCGGTCCGCACTGCACCATGTACCATTTGGTGAGCAGGTTCATCACGTTGTGGAACCAGCAGATGTGGGCCTCGATGATCTGGCCTGAGCGAGGGTCTACAATGCGCGGGCCATAGGCATTCTCGGTCTCTGATGGCAGATAGCGCAGCACTGAGAAACGGGCATCGTCAAGACTCATGTCGGGACGGTTTTTGGGCCACTCTCGGGCCACGATGGCATTCTTGAAACCTGCAGCCTCGAAGGCTGTGTTCCAGTCGTCTATGCCCTGTCGCAGATAGGGAATCCATTTCTGGGGTGTGGCAGGGTCGATGTAGTAGACGATTGGCTGTTCGGGTTCGCTGAGCTGTCCTGCCAGGTATTTCTTCTTGTTTTTTGGCACCAGTTTGTAGCGCGAGACGAACGACTCGTGCTGGGCCTTGGTCTGGTCGTCGCTGAACTGCCGGAAGGTGTTTGTGAAGTAGCCCACGCGACTGTCCCAGATGCGCTTGCGCATGGGTTCCTTGGGCAGCAGCACCATCGAGGTGTTGAAGCCCAGGGTCACGCTGCCCGTCTTCGATGCGGCCGAAGCGGCGGGCGAGCTGCCATAGGTGCGTGTAGTGACAATCTCTATGTTGGTGGGAAACACCTTCATGGTGTCGATGAAGGTACGGTCGGATGAAAGGCCGCCCACCTTTAGTGTGGATTTGGCGCTCTGTTGGAAACTGAACAGGTTGTTGTCTTGCTTGAAAAGGTTGGTTGTCTCGATGAGACTGGCATCCTTTTCCTCATTGCGGCCGATAATCTTGAACGACATCACCATGGGGTCGATGGTCGATTTTTCCAGCGTGCGCGAAATGTTGTCCTTGGGGTCAGACAGATAGCTCAGCACACATTGGCGCATGATCATAGTGTTGTCGTCGTGCTTTTCCAGATAGATGGTGCTGTTGTTCACCTCTTCGCCAGGAAAACGTCCAAAGCCCTGTGGCACGGCTGTGAAGCGCGTGACGCAAAGTATCAGTCGACCCAGCATGCTGTCGGGCACTTCGAAGTAGTACTTGTCTTCAATGTGGCGCACGGTGAAGATACCTTTCAGTTCGGTTCCACCTTTCTTGATCAGCTTTTCATATTCTGTTGGCTCTTTTTTCTTGGGTTGAGCCTTGGTGGTGTCGGTCATGGCGGCAGTGGCCTTGGGCTTGAGCGTGTCGGCTCTGAGCGTGTCGGTCTTCACCGTGTCGGTCTTCACCGTGTCGGTCATGGCTGTCCATTGTGGCCCTCTGGCATGCAGCGCAGCCGATGCCAGCAGGAATGGCAGCATGATGAATATCCTTTTCATATATATATAAATAAGGTGTAGATGTGGCATGACGATGTGCGGTTCCCT
>CACXUV010000108.1 GCA_902770845.1 uncultured Prevotellaceae bacterium | reverse complement strand
ACCACGGATGGGGTGCTCCTGCGGAATGAACGGTCCTTCGGGCTTGTCGGCGATGGCTACGCCGAGGTGGAACACGCCGTTGTAGTCCTTGGCCGAGAAGATGAGGTAGTACTTGCCGTCCTTCTCTACGACGTCGTTGTCCCACATCTGCTTCTCTGCCCATTCCACGTTCTCCACGTCGAGGATCACGCCGTGGTCGGTCACCTCGCCCTCGAACACGTTGTCGAGTGAGAGTACGTGATAGTCTTTCATCTGGAAATGGCCACCGTCGTCGTCGAAGGCAACGCCGCCCTCGCGGTCATGGCTGGGATAGATATAGAGGCGGTCGCCGAACACGTTGGCCGAGGGGTCGGCCATATAGTCATCTGGGAAAAGATACCTTGGTTTCATGTTGTTGTTATTTTTGGGTTTTTATGGGGCTTATTGGGCTAATTGGGCTCATGGGGCTAATTGGGCTAATTGGGCCTATGAGGCTCATGGGGCTAATAGGGCCTATTAGTTTTGTTCCTGGTTTTTGTTGCGCTGCTCAATCTCGCGGTTGATCTTGTCGATAAGCTCGTCGCTCAGTTCATACTACCAGCCAGCGGATACCCTCCTGTGCCAGCGGGGTCTGCAGCTCCAGGTCGTTCATGAAGTAGGCACCGGCAGCGTTGCCCACCGACATCATGGCGAAGGCGGTGATGAAGAACAGGGCGATGATGCGGAGGGGACGGTTGCGCATGAACTCAGTCCAGAGGTCGCTCACCTTCACGTTCTTCGTCTCTTTCTCGTCCATGACCACGCGCTCCTTGGTCTGGCTGAAGCAGAAGACGAGCAGGGCCAGGCCCACCAGCGAGTAGATGAGCATGGTGCTGAACCAGGCGCCGGAGTCTTTGGGCAGGGTGCTGGCCTCCTGCGACGGCACGTAGCTGGTCATGGCGAGCACCAGTCCGGGAACCACGCCGCCCAGCGCCATACCGGCCTTGAAGAAGATGCCTGTGAGCGCGTTCACGATACCGGCGATGCGGCGGCCTGATGTGTATTCGGCATAAGAGATGACCTCGGGGATGAGCGCCCACATGTAGCCCGTGGCTACAATGACACCTGTAGACTTGATGAACTGGGCAATGTAGACCAGCGTGATGTTTTCCTTCACGGTGCCCATGCGGCTGATGATGTAGAGCATGGCCATGCCCACGATGGCAACAGACAGGAAGATGTAGAACATGTTCTTCTTGCCCACCTTGCGCTTGATGGCCGGAACGAGTGGCATGAAGATGAATGAGGGCAGCGAGCCCAGGCCCATGAATAGGGCCATCTCGATGGGCAGGTTCTCGGCCGAGGCAAACAGGGCCACCACGATGGGCACGCCGGCCGACACGGCCAGACCACCCACATTGGCCATGAACATGCGCACCGAGGTGAGGATGGTTATCTCGTTGGTGTCGCGTGTCAGCGAAGAGTTCAGTGCTCCGTAGGGCACATTAATTAAGGTGTAAAGCATCGACATGCCCACATAGGTGAGATAGGCATAGACAAGCGAGGGGGCGAAGCCGTCCCAGAAACAGAGAATGGCCAGGATGGTGAGCGGAATGCCGCCCAAGATGAGATAGGAGCGATATTTGCCCCAGCTGGGGTTGTGCTTGTCTACAAACGTGCCAACGAGGGGATCCCAAAGCACGTCGACCAGTCTTACGACCAGAAACATGGTGCCTGCAAGACCTGCCGAGCGGGCTGCGTCGCCACCGAGCACATAAACGTCGGTGTAGAAAAACAGCAGATACATGCAAATGGTTTGGTAAATGAGGTTCTGGGCCAGGTCGCCGGCACCAAAGCCGATGCGCTGCACCCAGGACAGTTTGTAGAATCCTTTTTGTTGTTGCGTTGTGTCTGTCATATAGCTGATTGTTTTTTGTTGTTTCGTGGTGCAAAATTAGTAAAAATACTTTATAGTGAGGTCGGCTGTATGTTGCATATTCTTATTAAATTGTTTCATTGGACAAATAATAAAATTAAATTGACCGTTTTTTCGTTCTTTTTTTCTTAACTTTGCGTCTGTTATGAAAAAAATCTTCTTCTTGTTTTTTGCGCTTGTCGGCGCATTGATGGCAGATGCCAAGGTGCAGCTGCCACAGATGTTTCAGAATGGTATGGTGCTTCAGCGTGGCAAGCCCATACCCGTTTGGGGAACGGCTGATGCCGGTGAGCGCGTCAGCGTGCTATTTAAGAAAAAGGTGTATGAGGCCACAGCCGATGCGCAAGGCCGTTGGCAGGTTTTGCTGCCCAAGCAGAAGGCGGGCGGACCCTATACGTTGCAAATCTCTTCTCCAGGCTCCCAGCTGGAAATCGTCGATGTGCTTGTTGGCGATGTGTGGCTGTGCTCCGGTCAGTCGAATATCGATGTGACCGTGGAGCGCGTCTACCCCCAGTATGGCCAGGTAATCGACGACTACAGCAACGACCAGATTCGCATGTTCCGTGTGCTCACCGATACCGACACACACGGGCCAAAGAGCGACATCAAGGCACCCAGCATCAACTGGAAGCCTGTGAACAGAGAAAATGCCTGGCTGTTCTCGGCTGTGGGCTACTTCCTGGGCCGGGAAATGTTTGAGAAGACGGGTGTGCCTCAGGGCATCATCGTGAACAGCGTGGGTGGCACGCCCATTCAGGCTTGGCTCGATGCCGATACCCTGCGCCAGCAGCATCCGCGCGAATATCAGCGCACGGTGTTCTTTCAAGACGACGCCATGGTGCGTTCCATGCAGCAAGCCAACATGGCGGCGCAGAACCGATGGCAGCAGATGCTGACCGAGACCGACCTGGGACTGGCCGATAACTATTCGGCCTTGGACTATGACGACAGCCAGTGGCAGCTGATGACCGTCTTCGGCATGCAGAACGGGCGCCCACAGAGCCGCAATCTCACGAAAGACTTCCGCTACAACGGTTCGTTTTGGGCTCGCCAGCACATCCGGGTCGATGCTGCTCATGCCGGACAGAAGGCACGCTTGCTGGTGGGAACGCTCTTTGACGCCGATCAGACTTATGTGAACGGACGGCAGGTAGGCTCCACGGGCTATCAGTATCCACCGCGCCGCTACACCATTCCCGAAGGTCTGCTGGTGCAGGGCGATAATGCGCTGACCGTGCGTTTCGTGACCAAGGGCGGTGCCCCGCACTTCATTCCCGAAAAACCCTATAAACTTATTTTCGACGACGGAACCGAGATCCTGTTGTCAGAAGAATGGCGACTGCACGAAGGCGCTCGCATGCCCCAGTGTCCTGGCGTCGATGCTGGGGGGCAGAACCTGCCTTCGGTGCTCTACAACGCCATGCACTACCCATTGGCCCCTTACGCCCTTTCGGGCATGGTGTGGTATCAGGGCGAGTCGAACACGGGTGAGGGGGCTGCCTACAAGCAGTATCTCACCGAACTCGTTACCGGGTGGCGACAGTTGTGGCAGGAGCCCGACATGCCTTTCGTGGTGGTGCAACTGGCCAACTTCATGGAGCCCACCGACCAGCCGCAGGAGACGGGATGGAGCCAGGTGCGCGAAGCCCAGCGCCTGGTGGCAAAGGAGCAGCCCAATGCTGAACTGGCCTGCATCATCGACCTGGGTGAGGCAGTCGACATTCACCCCTTGCGCAAGAAAGAGGTGGCTCAGCGCATAGCGCAAGGTTTTGAGCGTCTGCTTTGGGACAAGAAGGTGCTGCTTTCGCCTGAGGTGACGGCTGCAGTGGCCGAAGGAAACAAGGTGGTGCTGTCGGTAGACCAGCCTTTGAGCATTGAGGGAGCAGTCTATGAGTTTGAAGTGGCTGGTTCCGACGGCCGTTTCGTGAATGCCGAAGCTGTGGCCCAAGGCAATCAAATCGTTGTTACTTCGCCCGTGGCAGCACCTGCCAGGGTGCGCTATGCGTGGAAGAACAATCCCGCCCGTGCCAATGTCTTCGGCAAGAACGGCTGGCCCATGTCGCCTTTCCAGCTACAGGTTGGCGGGAGTAACAGAGGGGATTGAAACCTGTTTGGCCAGATACCTTTCAATATCGTTCTGAATGTGCAGAACGATGTCGGACTGAATGTAGCCAGTGTTTTTCTTCAGCATCGTCTTAATGTCCTGCCGTGTGTTTTCATAGCAGGACATTTCGTTGCGCTTTTGTGTCTTGTGGGCTGTTGAGTGATAGATTTCCTCCTGACGTTCCTGTCTGAGCAGGTTGCACACCTTCGTCAGTATGGGAGCCACAACGGTGTCGAAGAGGTGGTGTCCCTGTATATATAAATAGGTGGTCTGTGGTGTCACGCCCAGTGTTCTCAGTTCGTCTTTCAGTTTCAGATAGGCTTCCTTGTTGTTGGGAAACTGTCGCTGCAGGTCGCGAATCTTGTTGCCCACTTTGCGCCGAATGTTCTGCAACGACGTCTCAGGATGCTGCACGGTGAAGCCCCCTGGGTCGGTAACGCGGTTGAAGTCGGTTAGCGAGAATCGGGTGTAATTTCCTGAACGGTAGGCCCATACAGACCATACGAAGAGTGGAAAGCAAATCTCGGAGAACTCGCGGAAATACTCACGGAAGTCGAAGATGCGATGATCGTTGAGCGTCACCGACACGCACACATCGTGGAGCGATGGGGCATAGCATTGCAGGTTCTCGATGGCGTAGGCATAGGTGTGGAACACGTAGGGGCTTTCGAGCACCTGTTTCGAGGTGGGTGTGCAGCCTTGCAGCAGATAGTCGTAGTCGGCATCTACGCAGGCAATGAGCGCCTCGCCCAGGTTGTCGAGCGGAAGCGTGGAGCGCGCGTCAAGCCCGTCATTTCTATTGGGGCCGACGGCCGAAAAGTTCTTCAGCACCGATTTCTTGCCGCGCAGCAGAGTGGCCTTCGAGGGCAGCATGATTTCAAAGTAGCGTTGGTTGTCCTCAAAGCGGCTCAGAATCGTTCGCCAGAAGTAAATGTCGTCGTAGCTTTCAACGTAGGCAACGATTCTGCGACGTGCGTTCTTGCCTTTCAGGGCATTTGCTGCCTCGAAGTAAGAACTGCTGATGTTGTCTTTCAGACGGTTGCTCATACGGTGATGTCGGTCACTTCGGTCACGTAGTCCAGCCATCCGTTCATGACAACGGCTGGCGAGTGGGTGGTCAGGATGATTTGTGCATGGGGGTTCAGCTCGGTAATGAGGTCGATGAGCCTTTT
>CACXUV010000107.1 GCA_902770845.1 uncultured Prevotellaceae bacterium | reverse complement strand
GACTGAAGATGATTCAAAACGCATGGACAAGGCCAATGGCTTCTTTGTTTCGAACAACAATCGTTCGTTCTCTGCCTCTATTGGCTCAAGCAATAAGCTGAACGACCGTTGGGAAAGTGAGACGTCGAACCTGCTGTTCTTCCGCCTTACCTCATCGGGTCATCCCTTCTGCACGTGGGAAAAGAACGAACTGAGCAATGATTATACGGGTGGCCCGCACATTAATTGCGATATGTTCTATCCCGAAAGTGGTTCAATCAGTTGTATTAAATCGATGTCCACAAAGATTTATCGAGTGAATGCCTTCAATATGGACAATGGTCAGTTCTACTATTCAGACAAAGTCAACTCTGCAGTCAGTTCCTCGTATAGTGACTTCTTCTCAGAAATGACCGTTGATCCGTTGAAGGATGCAAGTGCTCCGAGTGCCATAAAAGGAAATATGTATCAGTATTTCATTGACGCATTGGGTGGCTTCAACAGCTTTGAGAATCAAGTGGTAATCGATGGAGGTGGTATTGAAAACGACATCAATGCTGGCAAGGATGTGAAAAAGTAGGAACAAAGAGATGACGACAACCGAAATAGCAAACACGATGAAAAAATTGAAAAAAATATTGCTGATGGCCGCCCTGCTCACAGTTGGCATGGGGGCAAAGGCCCAGGAAGAGACCGACACGCTTTTGCTAATGGACAATACGGTGTGGTCTGACTCTGTCATTGACCTGGACCGCGTGCACGACGATCCGTTTATGACGGAGGAAGAGAAAGCTGAACCTATTCTGGCAGATCAGGACACAACTGAGGTTGAACCGCTTACAAGACCTTTGCTCACCTCGAAGATTCACCTGATGGTGCGTCCATACGGCGACCGTGTGGCCCTGCGCTGGGTGCCCGAAGACTATGTGTCGTGGCAGTTCCTGATCGATGGCGGCGTGAACGTGTTGCGTGAGCACAAGGCCACGCGCCAACTCGACACATTGGCCTATGCCTTGAAGCCTTGGACCGAGGAACAGTTTCGGCAGCGCTATGAGGTGAGCGACAGTAATGCCATGGTGGCTATGGGCGTGCTCTATGGCGAAGGCCGCAAGACCGAGGGCCAGACTGAGGAGAAGCCTGGTTCGATGGGGGCCAATGTTGAGCTGAACAGCGAGCAGGACATATCATTTGGCTTTGCCATGATGGTGGCCGAGTGGCGGCCCGACCTGGCTGAGGCCATGGCCGTGGGGCTGATAGACCGCACTGCCAAGCGCGGTGAGGCATACGACTACTACGTGCAACCCACAGTATGGAACAATGGCGGCAAAATTGTCTTCGAGCCGGGTGTGCGCGAGGGTGTGAGAAACGTGCCCTATAAGCCAGAGCCCTACAATCCTTTCGTCATGGATTCACTGGCCAGTCCGCGCCGCCTGCTGCTGACGTGGGTCGACACTGAGCACAGCAGCTTCGAGATAGACCGCCGCCCCAAGGGCGAGAAGCAGTGGCAGCGTGTGAATAAAAAGCCATACCTGACCATGGTGGAAACAGAAATAGACGGCCTGATGTTGCTGAGCGACTCGGTAGACCACAACGGACTGTGGGAATATCGCGTCATGGGCCACGACCCCTTTGGCGAGCTCAGCGAGCCGTCGCCCGTGCATGTGGCCAACGTCTACGACATCGAGCCGCCCGTGGCACCGCAGCTGAAGTACATCGTCATGGAGCATCCCGACACCGAACTGAACAAAAAGGTGCTGGCCCACGTGGTGTGGGAGAACCCCGACCCGGAAGTGCAGTTCGACGATGTGGTGGGCTATGCCATCAAGTACTACAACGAAGACCTGTATGGCAGCACATGGGTGACGCTCACCGACGAGTTCATTCCCATTGCCGACACCACCTTCACCATCGACGTGACGCGCCTGCAGTCGGGCATGCTCTGCGTGTCGGCCTTCGACGAGTCGGGCAACGAGGCCCCTTCGCTGCCCCAGCTCATCCGCATCACCGACTACAAGGCTCCCGAGCCCCCCGACTCGCTGCAGGCCCAGGTGATGTTCGATGGCTACGTCATCCTGACGTGGCAGCCCAACCCGATGGACAACGACATTGCCTACTACGACGTGGCCTTTGCCAACGACCAGGCCCACGAGTTTCTGAAGCTGAACGATGAGGGCATACGCGAGCGTGGCTACGTGGATTCGCTGGCACTCGACGTGAACCAGAAGTACGTGTACTACAAGGTGCGTGCCGTAGACCATTCAAGCAATGTGGGCCTGTGGAGCGACTCCATCCGCGTGGTGCGCCCCCATGTGACGCCGCCCAGTGAGCCCCATCTGGCCCTGTCGAACCACGACGACCTGAAGGGCATGCACATGGAGTGGGTGGTGGGCACCGATGCCGACATGGACTACCACGTGCTCTACCGCCGCCTGGGCGATGAGGGCCAGAACGAGCCGATTGGCCGCTACAGTGCCGACTCGATTGCCGCCACGGGCAACTACACCATCATCGTCGACGACAACCCGCCCTTCGATCCGCGCCAGCGCTACTTCTACTACATGGAGTCGTTCAACTCGTCGCCCTACACGTCGCAGAGCCTGACCGTGAGCTGGCTGCACCGTGGGCCCAAGGTCCTCGACGTGAAGATCGACCTGGCTGGCGACTACATCAAGACGGCCGACCAGGTGAAGCTGGCTTGGAGCGTGGGCACCCTGCCCATCGATGCACCTTATTATTATTGCGTCTACCGCAAGCGGGCCGGCGAGAATGGCTTTGTGTATCAGATGAGCGTGCAGCCCGAAGACCTGACCTATCTGGACGGCCAGCTCAACGATGGCGAAGAGGCCGAATACTGGATCATGATTCAGTGGGAAGACGGCCGGCAGAGCACCCATTCGAACGTGATAAAGGTAAAGAAACAAAAAGGCAACGTCAATCCCGAAACACAGCATAGCTTATGAAACCAAAAAGCGACAAGCAAAACTTTATACTCCCGCTGCTTCTCCTGCCCATCTTGCTATTCGCCTCCTGTGGCGATTTCTACGAGTTTGGCACCAGCGAGCCCGTTCCTGCGCGGCAGATGAGGCTGCCACGGCGGGTGGTGAACCTGGTGGTGGGCGACCATTACCGCATTCCCGTGAGCTTCACGCCCACGGACGTCACCACCGAGGCCGTGTGGTGGATGCCAGCCAACGACGGTGTGGCGCGCTTCCAGAACGACACGGTGGTGGGCGTCAGCCAGGGACAGACGGTGGCCTACGTGACCAGCGTGACCGACCGCCTGCAGGACTCCTGCCTGGTGAACGTGCTGCCTGCCATGTACGTCAGTCCGGCAAGCTACGTCTACGACATGGTCATCTATGCCCAGGTAACGGTGCATGGCAGGGCCTACACGCAGGCCGACCAGGACTCGCTCATCATTTGTGCCTACTGCCAGGACGAGCTGCGCGGCATCGGCGTGATGCGCCAGTGGCAGGGCAGGGACTATATGGAGCTGCGCGTGTGGAGCCCCTTTGAGTATGGCGACGCCATCGACCTGCGCTGCTACTACCGTGGCAAGGCCCTGGTGGAGCTGTTTCCCGACCAGCTGACCTTCGACGGCGAGACCCACGGCACCCTGTCGAAGCTCTTCCCCCTGGTGCTCGACGAAGAGGCCGAAGAGTATGACTTCGGACTGGAGTTTGGCCCTGAAAACATCTACGACGACGAAGAAGAGCAGGAGATTGTGCCTGCCGAGGAATAAAACAACACAACGGAGTGCGATTATGAAGAATACTGTTCAATACCTGATGATGCTCTGCACGGTGGTGCTCACGTCGTGCAACCTTTTCATCGACGAAGACCTGGAGAACCAGCTCATTGAGTACAACGGCCGGGGCTACGACGAGGTGGTCACCGACTCTACCGAGTTTTATGAGGTGAACTATCAGTTCAAGAAGACTACGATGGAACTCACTGCCACCAGTCCGCTTCTGCGCTACCTGGTGAGGGTAGAAAGCAATGATGTGGCAGGCAATCACTGCCTTTACTTCGAGAGTGGCACGCCTCGCGAACTTCTGCCTAAGCCAGGCATGGGACTGGTGAGCAGCTATACGACTCTCTTTCCCTATGGCTTGTGCGATTTGGTGGGACAGATAGAAGAGGAAGATGGACTGATTGCCGTCTATACGGGTCATGTCGACGTGCAGGAGCTGTTCGACGATTTAAGCTTCAGCATGGACGTTCCCTTTGGAGGCTATGTCGAAGAATACGACGTATGGGACGAAGAGGGCAATCTTGTGGCGCACGTCAACAACACAGAAAGCTCTGAAGCTGCCACTCGTGGCGATGACCTGGAAGCCACCGGCGATTACCTCAATATTGACATTCCGTTTAAGTTGCCCGACAACGTGGAGAACAACTTCTTGAAGTTGAAAGGTTTTGGCGAACATGCCACGATGGAACTGACTGGAGGCATCAAGGGCAAACTTTATTGCCATGCCGACTTTTCCCTTTCCGATGGCTTGCAGTTCAGCTTGCGCCTCAAGGATGGAAAGTTGGATATTGGCTATAAAGTCACCGTCTCTGTAGGTATGAGTGACCCCAAGAAACTATTGGGCAGCAATGACTTGCTAGACGGTAAAGTGCGCATTCCCGTTGGTCCCGTTGTCGTGGTGCCGGTATTGGGCTTCTCCGTCAACTTGCAAATTAGCGGAGAACTGTCTGTCGAACTCCATTATTTGAAGGAATTCGATATGGAAGTAGGGTTCGATGGCGAAGATTTCTATAACAACAGTACCACAAAAGAGGGCCAGTTCAAGGTCGATTTTGCGGCCAATTGTTCTTTCCAGTTCCCCATGATCAAGATTAGTGTCGGCTTTGGTCTCTATACGTCGGCCATATCATTCAGGGGCGAAGTCTACATAAACCTTGTGACAAAGGCGGCGCTTGCGGCCGGAAGTCTTGTAGACAATGGTGAAGTTGACATTCAGACCAATCCAAAAATCAC
>CACXUV010000106.1 GCA_902770845.1 uncultured Prevotellaceae bacterium | reverse complement strand
GATAAGTGAATTCTTCGACATGGCAAAATCCTGGGCAACTTTTTGTTGCTCAGGTACTTAAAAAGTTATATTTGTAATAGTGTTGCGGAATTAAGGATAGATTGATCTTGTAGAGGGATGGGATTCGTTCCCATTCCCTCTTATATCGGATAGTGCTTATGAATGAAAGTAAAATAAACAAGATTAACAAAGTCCTTGCGAGCTATTTTGAGCAGAACAAAAGTGTGAAACAGATTCCCGCATTGGATTTAATGGATGAATTTGTGGCAGCGGGCATCTTTAAGTCAGATTCAAAAAGAGCGGGATTTCCTATTCGTAAAATACTCCGTGAATTAGATGCTGATGATAAGTTAGGCTTAATCCCGTATGTTGTGGCAGAACGTAAACCCAAGAAAACATATTGGTATTTTGCGCCCCTCAAAAAAGATAATGCCCACCCCTAGGTTCATGACCACCGATAAGGTTATTATCGTATTGTTCTTTGCTCTCTATATGCTTGGCTACCACTTCCTGATTTCTTCGGGGGGTGGCAGACCAAAGCAAAAGGTGAGGACAGCGGCAAGGACGGAACGGAGAAAAGATTCTGTCGCAACAAAAGCAAAGGGGCTTCATGGTCTTTTGCCGGATAGCTCCTTTGACGAAGCGTCTTATTATCAAGACCACTATGATGAATACCAGGACGATCATGAAGACGAAATCAGGTTCGTCCCGGAAATATTTGATTCGAATGACGAGTGAGACAGACTTTTTTTGTATCTTTGCAGCCGTTTTTTTAAAGAACAAAACAATGACTGAAAGACTATGGACTCGAAACTGATTCTTGATTTTTTGCGCGACATTGTGGCTAACAACAACCGCCCCTGGTTCCTGAAGCATCAGACCGAATATCGGGCCGTGAAGGCTGAGTGGGAGCGTGGGGTGGGGCAGGCCCTGGAGCGCATTGTTGCGATTGACCCGTCGGTGGCCACACAGCGTGTGAAGGACTGCACTTACCGCTTCAACCGTGACACGCGTTTCTCGCCTGACAAGTCGCCCTACAAGAACCACCTGGGGGCCTACGTCAATGCCAGGGGCAAGAAGGCGTTGCGCGGGGGCTACTATCTGCACATGGAGCCGGACCACTGCCTGCTGGCGGTGGGCAACTACTGGCTGCCCACCAACATTCTGACTTCGTGCCGCAACGAGATGATGGCCAACGAGGAACGGTGGCTGAGTTGTGTGGAGAATGGGGAATTCCAGAGGCTGTTTGGCTCGAAGGGGAAGGAAACGGGCACATGGGAAGAGATGTGGGACTCGCCTCAGGGCTTCGGCCTTACGAAGTTGAAGACGTGCCCTAAGGGCTTTCCCCGCGACTATGGGCATGCGGAGTATCTGCGGCTGAAGGACTACTGCGCCTGGCATCACGTGGCCGACGACTTTTTCGAGGGCGACGGGTGGCTGGACGAGATGGAGCACGTGTTCCGCACGGCCAAGCCCATGATGGACTTCATGAATGAGGTGATTGACGATTACGAGTGATGACAAATTCTTTTGGCCCGTTGTGGTAGAGATTTCCAAAATTGGCTGCATTGATGATGCAGACGTGCGAGCCTAGGGTGTGCTGAGCGCAATAGAGATAGAGGTCGCGGTAGGTGATTTGGGAGTTTTCGACCAAGGCGTTAACCAGGTTGCTGCTGAAGCGGTCGCTCATCCAGAAAGAGCCTTCCCTGTTCCAGTTGTCGGCCCATGACTGCTCGGTGCTGCTGGCACCGGTGATGGCCAGCACGCCGGGCACGCCCTCGACGGCGCGGGCCACGGCTTCGGAGTAGCATGGCTCGGCCACGACAAGCAGTTTGCGGAAGGCGCCTGCCTGCTGCATGTGTTGCACGGTGTGCTGCAGCAGCTGGCGGGTGAAGCCCTGGCCGTGGGGGTTGCTGCGCCAGGCAAACTCGTCGGTGCCGCCATCGGCCTGGCTGTGGCCGTGTCCACTCCAGTAGAACAGCACGTTGTGGCCGGCACTGGGGGGCAGCACCGTGGGCAGTCGCTGGGAACGCTGGCCCTGGAGAATGGCGGCCACGTCGGCGGGCGACAGCTGGGCAGCGTCGTAGTCTATCTGGACGCCCTGCAGAAGGTCGGGGCCATGGGGGCTGGTGCGCACGATGCCGGGCTCGGGGTTGCGCTGGGAGAAGGCTGCGGAGCTGTCGGCAATGAGGATGATGTGGTCGTCGTCAAGGCCGCCACGGCGCAGGTGCTGGTAGATGTTGAGCACGTCGGCCAGGTGGCGGTAGTTGGCAAAGCCGGTGCTGCCATGCACCAGCACGGCATACTGTGCGGTGAGGGTTGGGTAGCTCACGTTGGGGTCTTCGTCTTGGGCTATGTCGGCCAATCGTGCCAGGGCGGCATGTTCGTCGTAGAGATAGTTCCAGGCTGCCGATGCCTTGCTGGAACGGTGATTGTTGCTTGAGCTGAAATAGTTGAGAATCTTCAGTCGACCGTCTTTGATGCGCCAGTGGGCGTAGGTGGTGCCTGTGGCGGGGGTGCAGGTCTCGGGGTCGAAGCTAATGTTGCCCGAGGCGCCACGGAACTGAATGGCCTTGCCGGAGGCGAGCGACCTTAGGAAGAGCTGCATGGCCGTGGGCGACCAGACGGAGGCGCTGAGGGCGACATCGCGGTTGGGGAAGGTGAGGTCGTAGATGGCCTGATTGAACGCTGTGTTGCCGACTTGCGACGGGGCAAGGTGTCTTGTGTGGTAGCAGGCGAAAGCGGCCAGCATGAGGCCGTCGTAGAATTTGCACTCCTGCAGCGTGGGCATGGTGCCGAAACGCTGAGTATAGCTCAGTTCGAAGCCGGTGGTGGGGTCGGCATAGGGCGTGAAGCCCTGATAGTGGTTGATGATCATGCGGTCTTCGCGGCTGAGGGCGTCGATGTCTTCCTGGCTGAAGTTGCTCAGAGCAAACCACGTGCGCATTTCAATCTCGGCTCCTTCGGTGTAGAGGTCGAAGTCGGGATGGTCGTAGTCATAGAAATCGCGGACAAGGTCGGGGTAGGCTTTTCCCAGCCATTCCAGATACCAGTTGCGGCGCAGGCGTGCCACCTGGCAAAGTTGGCTGAGCTGCTGCAGGACGCAGAAGCTGCTGGTGCTGTTGTCGTAGTTTTCGGCTATGTCTTTCGTCTTTAGGATTTTGGTCATTTGCTGTGCCAGATGATCGTCGTCGGTGTATTGCTCGTTGAACTTCACTTGTATGCCCAGGTTCTCGGCCTGGAAGGGAATCCAGTCGAAGAAGGTCTTACCGTAGACGTTGGCGGGCGACAGGACAAGGGCTGTCGGCGTGTGGTTCTTGTAGACTTGCTGTGATTCTGTGGCGAAGGCGGAGAGGAGGACTTCGGAGAAGGCTACGTCGGTCTCAGTGAGCGACCAGAGGAAAGGCTGCTCGTCTTTGTTGCCCGACTTGGTGTGTACGGCATGTCGCCTGATGATTTCTTCGCTGGTGGCCGTGGGGGCTATGAGTGGCTTGCCGGTCTGCTGGCAGGCTTGGGCAAAGATTTCGAGGTTGGCGCTGCGGAAGGGGCCCACGATAGCCACGATGGCGGTGTCGGCTGCAAGGGTGCTGCTCAGGGTGTCGATGTTGTCGGCCGTCTCGTCGTACCACTGAAGGTGCAGTCTCACGATGGTGTCGCCAAAGAGCTGTGCCTGCTCGAAGTTTTCCAGGAACCACTGGGCGGTGCGCTCCAGCTGTTGCATGGTGTTGGCATTGTCTTGCGGACAGACCACAGCCACTGTTTTGTCTACCCACAGATAGCGTGAACGGACAACAGTGACATCGTCCTCCTGTTTGCAGCTTGTTAGAAGCAGTGAGAAAAATGCAATGCACAATAGCAGTAAGGCTTTACTTTTCTCCATAAGTTTCCTCCTTTCTAATGGCGTCTTCGTGCAGTTGGCGGTCGAGGGCATCGTTGTGTTGGTTCTTGTAGACAGTCTTGTAGAATGCTGTGTGGGGGTGAATCACCACCTCGGTGTAGCCTTGGGACAAGCCGAACGTCTGGTGTTTGGGCATGCCTTGAGGCGAGAGCCACTGGCCGATGCACTGCTCCACGGCGCGGTCGATGTGCTTCAGTACCGAGATGTTGCTGATGGAGGCGTCGAGCCTGACGTCGACGCCCATGATTTCGGAATCGGTCAGCAGTTCCATGAGGTAGCTGATGAGCCGTCCTGATCCGCCACAGATGGGCACCACGCATAGGTCGTAGGAGAAATAGGGCTCATGGATGAGCTTCAGGGCGGTGGTGTCGGCGATGTTGTAGCCCTGACCGGCATGCTCGGCCAGGTAGATGGTGCGGAGTGTTTTCTTTTCGTTGGGGCCCCACTGCATGGTGTCGGGGGCGTAGTAGTCAGTGTTGTAGCCGTCGATGAAGCCACGGATGGCCTCGGCCACGGTTTCGTCTTCGGGATTGGAGGCGATGATGGCAACCTTGATGCAGAAGAGGGGCATGAGCGCTCCGGCTTCGTACATGGCGCCATAGTAGGGCATGAAGAATGTGGAGCCTTTGCTCTCGAGGGGCTTCCTGGTTTCCAGATAGAGCAGGTCGGCCGAGGGCACGTCGTCGAACACATGGCTGTGCTGGCGCAGAAAGGCGTCGTAGCTGGTGCCTGCCACGATGTAGAGACGGCGAACGGTGTCTTCGCGGCTCAGATCCACGGCCGTGCACATGGTCTCGATGTAGGCCAGCCCCTCCTGATAGTTCTGTGGCGAAAGCTGCATGGTGCGCAGGCCGTAGCGGCCCGCTGCCTTTTCAACGCCTTGATAGATCAGGTCGTTGTAGGCTTTGTCGCCCAGCGCGTCGGGGTCGTAGATGACGGTCACCAGCGGTGCCGTGGCTGGCAGCGGGTCGCTGGGGTCGGGCAGCACGATGATGTCGGCGTCGTTGGTGCAGGCCGCAAGAACGAGCAGTGTTGTTAGCAAAAAGCCTGGTTTCTTTCGCATTTATGCAAAACTGTTTATGGGGGGTCCTTTTGTTTTGATATGCAAAATTAGAAGAAAATTGTCTGAAAAACATGTGTTTGCTTGTTGTTTTCACATTATTTTTATATCTTTGCCCAGAAATAACAAAATACCTAAAATAAAAACAGTCAGTATGAAAAAGCTTTTCCTTTCGTTCTTGGTGTGCTTGCTTGCAGCCTCTTCTGCATTGGCAGCACCAGAGAAGACTCCCGTGTGGAAAGACCCGGGCGTGAATCAAGTGAACCGTGAGGCGCGTCGCGCCAATTTCTTTGCGTTTGAGAGTGCCGACAAGGCCCGTGCCAACGACAAGACGAAGTCGGGCCGCTACCTTTCGATGGAGGGCAAGTGGCGCTTCTGCTTTGTGAAAGACCACAACCTGGCCCCGAAGGACTTCTTCTCTCTGAAGTTCGACGACTCCAAGTGGGTGGACTTCCCCGTGCCTGGCCTCTTCGAGATTGAGGGCTACGGCGACAAGATTTATCGCAACGTGGGCTA
>CACXUV010000105.1 GCA_902770845.1 uncultured Prevotellaceae bacterium | reverse complement strand
AGTTTCACTAAAAGATCTTGCCCAGCAACTGGGAGTGAGCATTGCCACCGTGAGCCGCGCACTGCACGGAAGTCCTGAAATAGGAAAAGAAATGCAACAGCGAGTGCGCCAGCTGGCACAGCAGCTGAACTACCGCCCCAATCCTTTTGCACAAAGCCTTCGCAGCGAGGCGCCAAAGGTCATTGGTGTGGTTGTTCCCAATCTGGTGACCCACTACTATGCAGCCGTTCTCGACGGTATTGAGACCGAAGCCCGCAAGTCGGGCTACAGCGTGATCAGTGCCAACAGCCACGAAAGCCAGGAAGACGAAGCCCGTGCCATCGACAACTTCAATAATCTGCACGTGGAAGGCATCATTGCCTGCCTGGCCCAAGACACCACCGACTACAGCCACTTTCTTGAAATTTCCCGAATGGGCATTCCCCTGGTATTCTTTGGGCGCACATGCCTTACCGATCAGTTCTCATGCGTTACTGCCAATGGCGACGAAGCCGCCCAGCAGGCCACACAACACCTTATCGACACCGGTTCGCGCCGCATTGCCTTCCTGGGCGGTCCCAACCATCTCGACATGGTGCGCCGCCGCAAGCACGGCTATTTAGAGGCCTTGCGCGAGAACCGTCTGCCCATCGACCGTTCCATTGTCATCTGCAACCGCATCGACTACGACATTGCCCTGCAGTTCAGCCTCGAACTGCTGCAACGCCCCAACCGTCCCGATGCCATCCTGGCTTTCAACGACATCATCACTTTTGCTGCTTTCACTGCCATCAAGCAATTGGGATTGCGCATTCCAGAAGACGTGGCCCTCATCGGATTCACCGACGATGTGCACGCCCAGTACGTCACGCCCAAGCTGTCGGCCATCGAAGACCAGTCGGGCCTGATGGGTCAAACAGCCTGCCAACTTTTGCTCAAAAGCATAGGGGGCGATTCCAAGGTCTACAAGGAAATCGTCCCCCAGCAAATTGTTATTCGCGAAAGTTCAGCCAAGAACAGTCCCAAATAGAAAAATCTTTTTGTCTATCGACGACCGCCACCACGCTGCGATCCACTGATGCTGCCTGCCGAACGGCTGCCACTCGAAGCATGAACAGCACCCGAAGAACGGCTAACGGATGAAGAAGCACTGCTCCTTGTAATGCCGCCCACTCTGCCACTGCTCACAGGCGCACTGCTGGAGCGCGTCACACCACTCACGCGATTGGCCACACCACCGTTCATCCTTGCGCCTTCAGCAATACGCGAAGGAGCCGTGTTCACCCTCGATGCTGAAGAATTGCCGAGGCGCGGCGTAGCAGACTCAATGCTGCGGACTCTGCTCTGAGGGGCAGTGCGGATGCTGCTGGTGGTGCCAGAGCTGCGCGTTCCGCCAAAGTTTCCACTTCTCTCGTTCTGCTGCACACTTCCGTTGTTGCGCGTTCCGCCAAAGTTTCCACTTCTCTCGTTCTGCTGCACACTTCCGTTGTTGCGCGTTCCGCTGAAGTTTCCGCTGCGCGAACCGCCGCTGCGGTCAACTGTTCCGGCGTTGCCACGGTTCGTGGGGCCCGTCACGCGAGTGGAGCTGTTGCCATGGCCGTTGTTCGAACGATAGTCGCCACGATTCCATCCGTCGCGCATGCCGACGTGGCTTTCACGAGCCACTGCCGGGCGGAAGTGGTCACGATGGTGCTGGTAGTAGCTGCGGCCACCGTTCATGCGCCAGCTGTGTCCACCACGATAGGTAGCATAGAAGTGCGGACGCCCAAAGTAGTAGTAGTCGCGGTGCGGATAGCGGGCATAAATGCCAAAGTGCCAGTAGCCAGCATCCCAGAAGAGCGGACGATAGAAATAGGTGGCAGCCAGATAGGCTTCCCACTGCCAGGTGTGCAGAATGAACTGCAAGTCGGCGTTGCGGCGCTCCCAGTACAGGCCAAACACGTCATGACGCCCCGTCACGCCCATCAGATAATCCAGGTTGATCTCATAGGCAGCCTCATACTGGGCATCGGTCAGGTTCAGCTCATAGGCCATCTTGTCGGTCAGGAACAAAGCCTCTCTGCGTGCCTGTTCGTAACTCATGGCGCATGCCGATGCTGCTATCGCAAGCATGGCTATCAGGGTCAACATCATCTTCTTCATCGCGTATTCTTTTTTTAAATGTTCTACAATAAGTTTTTGTTTCTGCCACAAAAGTAGAAAAAAAAAGAATCCCACTCAAAGGTTTTTCCCTAAAGAGCGAGGGGAAAATCCCTAAACCTGTCAGAACGTGGGATTAAAGACAAAGCGAATACCGTGTTTCTGTGCCGTTGGCAGGTCAAGATAGTTCAGTCGGCGCACATATTCAATCTGGAACAGGTTGAAGATGTTCTGAATGCCCACGGCATACTCCAGGTAGGGCTTCGAACCGTCCATCACGTTCGAGCCTGCGGGGAACTGCATCAGTATGCTACTCTGTGCATTTCGTGCCAAGGTGGGGTTGTTTCTGTCAGACAAAGCGCCCCAAAGTCCCTTAAACTCCACCACCTCGCGCCATTTCAGCTTGCGCAGCAGCGGAATGCGGTTGAAGATTTTTCCGCCCAGTTCCCAGTTCAGCATGAACGAAACATAGCGGTCGTTCAGGAACTCCATGTTGTTGAGCATGCTGAAGGCCGAATAGTCATTGACATACGACAGATTGGCCTGGGGCATGATGAGCAGCGGGAAGGGCACCCTATTCCACTGCATGCCGCCCTTCAACCGCAGGTCTATGCGGCCCCAGCTCATGGGCAGCCAGGTGCGCCGGAACAGTTCGGCCTCCGTGAAGTTATAGCCATACTTGCCACCCAGCAGGTTCTTCACGCCCAAGGTGTGCTGCAGGCTCACGATCCAGGCATCCTTGTTGATGGTGCGCCGACGCTGCTTGGTGTTCACGTATTTCTCGTTCGGAGCCAGCCTCAGTCCGAACGTGGCTTCCGTGTAGCGAAGAGACGACAGTAGCTCATTGTCGAGTTGCCGGAAGAACAGATTGCCAATGGGCTCAATGCGCTCCGTCTTCAGCCCTGTGCTGAAGCGCAGGTGGCCCGCCGTTTCATATTCAAAGCCCAGCTGCTGGGTGTTGTACATGAGCATCTTGTCGATAGAATGCACCTTGAACGAGGTGAAGACATTGTCCTTGTCGGTCGACACATATTTATCGCTGGGCAGTGCCACGTCGCGTTTCGACGCGAAGGTGATGTTGCGCTGCGGAACCTCCTGGGGCAAATACTCCTTCTCGTTCAGCGCGTAGGTGGCCTCCACGCTGTAGTAGTTCTCGTTGTGGTCGAAGCCGTGGGCATAATAGCCCTTCAGAAACAGGTGCGGGTTCAGGTTGGCCGTGGTCTGTCCGCTGGCCCTCAGGCGCAGCCCGTCGTAGAAGTTCTGCGAAATCATGGTATTGATGGGGCCTACGTCGAACTTGCTGGGCTTCTCGCGCGTGCCCGTTTCCAGATAGTTTTCCACCAAGGCTTTCAGCACAAATATCACATATTTATAGCCCTTCAGCTGTTCTATGTGGTCCAGAAATCCTCCCATGCCGCGCTCGCTCTTGGTAAATTCCACCTGCCTGTGCTGCTCCCAGAACGCGTCGGTGCGGTTCGAAGCACCCCTGGCTATTTCCTGGTTGCCGCCCTTGAAGGCACTCTTGGGCAGCGGGTCGAACGAGAAATCGGTGAGTCGCGTCGTTCGCGTCACCACCGCCTTGGCAATGAAGTCGGTCACCATCAGCTCCACGATCATGTCGTCCACGGTGAGCAGCCACTGACCGTCGGCCTGCTGTGTGAACTCCTGCATGCACTGAAATCCCTCCACCCAGTTCACGTCGGTCGACTTGGGCAGTGACAACTCGCAGCGCTTCACCTGATAAGACGAATCGGCCAGTATGAACAGCTGTCCACGGAAGCCAAAGTCCTGCTGGTTGTTGGGCACGAAGTCGAGTTGAATGCAGCGGTCGGTGCCCACAAAGAGCGTGTCGGTGATGTAGTAGCGGTAGAACTGAATGGCATCGCGGCCAATGGGACTGCTGAACTTATGGCGCAGCAGCAGGATGTAGTCGTCGTAGATGTCGACATCCGAGAACACGTCGCGCATCACCGTGGTCAGTATGCCGCCCGTCTGGAACAGGTCGTTCACGCCCGACGATTTCTGGCCAATGATGGTGGCCTTCTCCTTTTTGGGATTTTTGCGGTAGACGTGCTCCGTGAGCGTCTCGTCCACCGTGAGTGGCAGCACCAGTTTGTCGTTATACTGGCTTGTCTCCACCTGATCCACCAGCCAGGGATATTTCTTGAAGAGTCCCTTGCCCAGCAGTTCGGTGCTAATGTCGTTCAGGCCCAGCGTAATCTTCTGATAGTTGGTGTACTTATAGAAATCGTGGCGCTTGATGTCGGCCTTCTTCTTGGCGGCAATCACCTTGCGCATCAGTTCCACGGCCGGATTGTCCTTGCGCTTGTAGCGTGTCTTGCGTTTCGACTTCACCGTCACCTCTTCCAGTTTGCGGTTGTCGGGCTTCAGTCGTATGACCAGGCGCTGTGGTGTCGATGGTCCCACGTTGATGACCTGCTGCTGATAGCCCACCGAACTGAAGGTGAGTCGCCATCCGTTGTGGCGGCCGATGGAGTACTGGCCATTGCCGTCGCAGCGCGTGGCCACGTTGTTGCCCTTATACACCACGCTGGCGTAGGGCACAGGTCCCCCGTCGGTGGCATCGAGCACTTCGCCCACAATCTGGGCCACGGCCTGTACCATCGTGAGCACCAGCATGCCAAGCAGCATGGCGCAACGTCTCAAACACAGATGTTTTTGCATTCAAAGCGCAAAGATAGTCATTTTTTTTGAAAAAACCTCATAACCTCCCGATTTTAACGTGTTTTACGGAGGTTTCCCAAAATCGAGGTAATGATTTGGCAACCGTTCTGGTTTCCGCGTTCTGCACACCATTACGTCAAACAACTCCTTTGCAAGTGCAAAGGTAATCTCTTGTTTGGATCAAGCAAACTTTATGCCATATTTTATAATAATGTGTAGGGAATTCCTTGAATACGTGAACTTCATAATTATTTTGAGGCTGGCATTTGGCCTGCAGGAACAGTTGGAGAAGGTTACCCAACTGCTCATCTCGCAGCAGGGGCAGACTGTGCCAAAGCCTGTGGAGGATTCTCCGCTTCATCAAGACCAGTGGCTCGACAATCAGGATCTGTCACAGTTGCTTCACGTCTCTGTTCGCTCCCTTCAGCGGTATCGGAGTTTGGGAATCTTGCCCTATAAGATGATGCACAAGAAGGCTTACTACACAAAGGAAGGTATATTGCAATTCCTGAATTCGAATGTGGTTAGTTATGATAGAGAAGAAGTTGCACTTTACTTCGCAAAACTAGGAATATCTACATATTTACAGCCAAATTCGTAAAAAAAAACATAAATATAAGGAAAATAAACGGGCTTCTTTGGCATAACGTGAAACATAATCACTATCTTTGTAGCACAAAACTGCTATAAATATGGAACTGGTAAACAGAATAAAGATGGTCCTCTTTGAGAAGAAGAATAAAGATGGTCCTCTTTGAGAAGAAGCGTACCAGCAAGTGGCTTTCAGAGCAACTTGGGGTTAATCCGTCAACAGTAAGCAAGTGGTGTACCAACACTTCTCAGCCCGATGTGGCCTGCCTACTCAGGATTGCAGATTTACTTGAGGTGGACATCAAAGAATTACTCGTCAGAGAGTATAAACAGTACCTTCTATCACAGGAATCTAAATAGGTTGCCACTCAAATGATTTCAGCAGATATGGCTATCTAATAACAATATAAATATTCATAATAATGACGGTTGGCCAGAACATCAATAAAGATAGCGGTAAGCATTACCCGAAGTTTGCGAACTTTGGCGAATACTTGTTCTGGTCGTATGCCAACTTGCAGATGCTTTGTGCTGCACTCAATATGGGCAAAGCGAAATACGATAAATCTTGCTATATGATACGCGCCAAAGCTTTCAAGGCTTACAAAGAAGGGCGTTGGAATATTCATGACCTGATGGGGGAATGCTTTGAGAAGTTGTATCTTGGAGTTAGAATTGAAGATGATGTTAAAAACGAGATAGTTTATGCAGCAAGAAAATTAAATTCCAATATTATGATATACCAAATGGCAACAAATACAGTTGCTTTCAAGTTGAATGCAGAAATAATTGAATGATATGGCAAATACGAACTTAGCAAATGCGAAGACGGCAAAGAACGACGAGTTCTATACGCAATATCCCGATATTCAGAAGGAGATAAACGCCTATCTGGACTATGACCCGAATGTATTTCGTGGCGCAAAGAACGACGAGTTCTATACGCAATATCCCGATATTCAGAAGGAGATAAACGCCTATCTGGACTATGACCCGAATGTATTTCGTGGCAAGACGGTGCTCCTGCCTTGCGATGACCCAGAGTGGAGTAACTTCACCAAGTTCTTCGCTCAGAACTTTGAACTGTTAGGATTGAAGAAACTGATTTCCACAAGCTATGCCCCTGAAAGCAAGAAGTACAAGATGCCATACCAACCGACACTCTTTGAAACTGAGCAACCGCATTTCAACGCAGTCAAAAGTAAGACGCATGGAAAGATATTCGTACTTGAACGTGATGTAACGGGCGACAATCGTATCAACATCGAAGATTTGCAATGGCAGTATCTGGAGGGCGATGGTGATTTTCGCAGCAAGGAGATACGCAAACTGCGTGACGAGGCAGACATCATTGTAACCAATCCACCTTTCTCGCTGTTCCGTGAATTTGTTGTTTGGTTGATGGAAACGGGCAAGCAGTTCCTTATAATTGGCAATATGAATGCACTAACCTATAAAGAAGTT
>CACXUV010000104.1 GCA_902770845.1 uncultured Prevotellaceae bacterium | reverse complement strand
GCATCCATGTGCTCGATGAGGGCCACGTAGCGACGCGTGTTGTCATCGAAGGGCACTCCCTCGGTCTTCCACGTCTTCTCGTCGATGATGAAGGGCTCGTGGGGCGCGTCGTAGGCCAAATAGAGGAAGAAGGGCTGTCCAGCTGCCTTCTGCCGACCAATGAAGTCGATGGCGTCGTCGGTGGAAATGTCGGTGTTGTGGCGCACGTGGCGGTCACGGCGATTGGCCTCGATGGTGATGAGCTGGTCGCCATCGAAGCGGTAGTAGGGGTAATAGTAGGGCGAGTTGGAGTGAACGGTCGAGATGGTCCATCCGCGAAACTCGTGAAAACCACGGTGGTTGGGCGCAGCACCGGGGTCGTAGCCGTCGAGGTGCCACTTGTTGATGAGACAGGTGCGGTAGCCTGCAGCCGAAAGCACGGTGGCAATGGTGGTGTCCTGGGGCATGAGGTTGGTGCGGCGAATGTAGGTGGTGTCGCCCTTGGGACTGATCTTCATGCCGCGAATGCCGCCCACGGGGCACTGGTTGTCGCGTATGCGGGTGTGACCGGTGTTCAGTCCGGTCATGAGCGAGCAGCGCGACGGACTGCTGATGCCACTGCCGGCATAGCACTGGGTGAAGGTGGTGCCCTGGGCCGAGAGGCGGTCTATGTTGGGCGTCTTCACATACTGCGACCCGTAGCACGAAAGATCGCCATAGCCCATGTCGTCGGCCAGAATGAACACAATGTTGGGGCGCTCTGGCGCACCCTGCTGGGCTGCTGCCTGGTGGGGGGCAATGGCCGAAAGGGCCAGCCATCCCAGATAGTTTTTGGTCATAAGCAAGGATGTTTCGACGGCAAAGATAGCAAAAAAGTAGATATTATTTGGCTCTTTCAGTTTTTTTTCATACCTTTGTGGCATCTTTTTTAAAGGCTAACCATTAGAATCTAACGAACAACTGGCGAATGCTGCATAGAATAGCACTGCTGCTTATTGGCGTTTTGTGTCTGTCCGGCACGGCACTGGCACAGGAGACCAGCGACTCTACCGTGGAACGTCTGCGGCACGAGGCGCACCGCTATTCCGTGATGGCCGACAGCTTTCATGAGGCCGGAAACGACTCGATGGCCTACGAGCTCTACAAGCAGGGAAAGGCCATTGCCGCCGAACTGAGAGAGAAGCAGCACGAGTATTTCGTGGACGAGAGCCAGCGCCGGCTCATGGAGAAATATCGCTACCGCACGGCATCGGCACTCATGACACTGCTGGTGATCACCATCATCGTGGGCATCTACATCATCAGGCGCCAGCGCCGCAGCAACCGCGAACTGGTCTTGGCCCACCTGGCCGAACAAGAGGCGCTGAGAAAGGCCGAAAGGGCCGTGCAGGTGCAGCGCGACTTCCTGAACAACGTGAGCCACGAGATGCGCACTCCGCTCAATTCTATTGCCGGATTCTCCGAAGTGCTGGCATCGCCCGGCATGGCACTCACGGCTGCAGAGAAACTGGACCTGAGCCAGCGCATCAAGGAAAGCTCGCAACTGCTCACTGACATTGTCGACAAAATGATTGAGTTGTCGCGCGTGGAGGGAATGACCTCGCTCGAGAAGAACGACCTGGTGGCACCCAACATCCTGGGCACACTGCTGTGCCAGCAACTGCAGGAGGATGCCAACGAGGGCGTGAGCCTGCGCTTCTCGTCCACACTGAAGGACGACTTCACCATCGTCACCAACAACATGGCACTGGAGCAGGTGCTGCACCACCTGCTCGACAACGCGCTGCGATTCACCACACAGGGCAGCGTGGTGCTGAGCATTGCGAAGAATGGCACCAACGTGGTGTTCTGCGTGACCGACACGGGCCCCGGCATTGGTGAAGAATATCGCGAGCACCTGTTCGATCTCTTTGTCGACACCCACGACGAAGTGAAGACCACGGGCATGGGTCTGAGCATCTGCCACCGTCTGGCCCAGCTGTTGGGCGGAACCATTCGCCACGACACCGCCTACACCGGCGGCACCCGTTTTGTGCTGCAAGTCCCCCGCAACTGAAATCCTCCGCCTCCGTGTGCCCGGCGGTTTCCCCGTCTGGTGTCCCCATCGGCTTCCCCTTCAGTGTCCCCGTCTGCTTTCCCGTCGGCTTTCCCGTCGGCTTCCCCTTCACTGTGCCCGGCGGTTTCCCCGCCGGGTGTCCCCGTCGTTGCCCCTCTGCCACCGAAATCAAAAAACGCCTGCAAAAACTTTGGCAGTTCGCTTTTTTTTCTTAACTTTGCATGTCAATAAAACAATCACACCCATGATTAGAAAAACAATCATTGCCCTGATGGCACTACTGGCCACAGGATTCACCAACATGCAGGCACAAACAACCAACACCGCCCTTGAGAACATCATGACACGCACCTCGGTGCGACAGTACACCAACCAGCCCGTTGAACCGCAGAAGATTGAGCAGCTGCTGCGGGCAGGCATGGCCGCACCCACAGCCGTGAACAAACAGCCCTGGCACTTCGTGGTGCTCAGCACACGCGAGCAGATCGACCGCCTGGCTGGAGCCAACCCGCGCGCCGGCATGCTGCGACAGGCTCCGCTGGCCATCGTGGTGTGTGGCGACATGCAGAAGGCCCTCACCGGCAAGGGACAGGAATACTGGATTCAGGACTGCTCGGCTGCCACCGAGAACATCCTGCTGGCGGCCAACGCGCTGGGACTGGGCGCCGTGTGGACAGGCACTTACCCCATGGACGACCGCGTGAAGGCAACCTGCGAGGCGCTGCAGCTGCCACAGCACATCGTGCCCCTGTGCACCATCGTCATTGGCTACCCTGCCGAAAAGCCTCAGCCCAAAGACAAATGGAACCCTGCCAACGTGTCGTATGGCGTGTTTGGCGGCACTAAATAAAAACGTAATCGATATGATACAATCAATGACTGGCTATGGCAAGGCAACCGTGGCCTACAAAGACAAGAAGATAAGCGCCGAGATCAAGTCGCTCAACTCAAAGCAGCTCGACCTGCAAACACGCATCGCCCCACTCTATCGCGAAAAGGAAATGGAGATCAGACAGATGATCACCACGCAACTGGAGCGCGGAAAAGTGGACTTCAGCCTCTGGATTGAAAAAGACACGGGCGTCGACGCCACCCCCATCAACGCTGCACTGCTGCAAAACTACTACCAGCAGCTGAAGAGCATCAGCGAGCGCACGGGCATTCCCGAACCGCAAGACTGGATGCAAACGCTCACACGCATGCCCGACGTGCTGACGAAGACCGACCAAGAGGTGCTCAGCGACGAGGAATGGGCCGCCGCACGACAGGCCGTGGTGGCTGCCATCGAGGCACTGGTGAGCTTCCGCCGTCAGGAGGGCGCCGCACTGGAAAAGAAGTTCAGCGAGAAAATCGACAACATTGAGCGTCTCCTGGCCGAGATTGAGCCCTACGAGAAGAGCCGCGTGGAGAAAATTCGACAGCGCATCGTAGACGGGCTGCTGCAAATACCGGGTGTCGACTACGACAAGAACCGACTGGAACAGGAGCTCATCTACTACATTGAAAAGCTCGACATCAGCGAAGAAAAGCAACGCCTGACCAACCACCTGAAGTACTTCCGCGAGACCATGGCCGACGGACACGGACAAGGCAAGAAGCTGGGCTTCATTGCCCAGGAAATGGGGCGCGAAATCAACACCACCGGCTCGAAATCGAACCAGGCCGAGATGCAGAACATCGTGGTGCAGATGAAGGACGAGCTGGAGCAAATCAAGGAACAGGTGCTGAACGCACTGTAAGGGAGAGCCTCCCCCAACCCCTCCAAAGGAGGGGAGTTGCTGGCGCATTGTTCAAAGTAGAATCCTCTGTATGAAAAAACATTTTGCCTATGAGACTGCAGGGCATAACTACAACATCCTGAAAGTGTTTTCCAAGAACAACAGGCGTTATATGACCCCAGCAGAATCAGCCCTTTGGGAGGTTTTACGCGCAAAAAAGTTAGGCTACAGATTCCGCAGACAACACCCAGTAGACGATTACATCCCAGACTTCGTGTGTCTGCCTAAGCGACTTGTAATCGAAGTAGATGGCAAATACCATTTCATTGGTAATCAGCACATTTCCGACCAAGAACGGACCTATTATCTTAACCAACGAGGCTTTGCCGTTCTTCGTTTCACCAACGACGAAGTAATTGGCAACACAGAAATGATCATAAAGAAAATTAAAGAAATAATGGATAAACAACCTACAATTAATTGCAACGACAATGCGCAGCCTCTCCCCTCCCTCGGAGGGGCTGGGGGAGGCATCATTATTTTCTCGGCACCTTCGGGCAGCGGCAAGTCGACCATCGTTCAGTGGCTCATGCAGGAGCATCCCGAACTGAAGTTGTATTTCTCGGTTAGCGCCACCTCGCGCGCCCCGCGCGGCACCGAACAGCACGGCGTGGAGTATTTCTTCCTCACACCGGAAGAATTTCGGCAGAAAATTCAGAACAACGAGTTCCTGGAATACGAAGAGGTGTATCAAGACCGCTTCTACGGCACGCTGAAGGCACAGGTGGAACGGCAGCGTGAACAGGGACAGAACGTGGTGTTCGACGTCGATGTGAAAGGCGGCATCAACATCAAGAAATACTATGGCGACAAGGCCATGAGCCTCTTCATACAGCCGCCTTCGGTCGAGGAACTGCGCCGCCGACTCGTGGGCCGTGGCACCGACACGCCCGAAGCCATCGAGAACCGCCTGGCCAAAGCAGAATATGAACTCACCTTTGCCCCGCAGTTCGACCACATCGTCGTCAACGACAACCTCGACGATGCCAAGGCCGAAACGCTGCGCCTGCTGCAAGAGTTTCTGAGAGAACAGGACAAGCAAGGGCTATAGCCTGCATGATTCATGCAAATAACAGTGAAGAAAAAACTTTTCATTCTTAACGCTGAAGTCTAAAGTCCTTCAACTATGAGAATCGGAATTTTTGGCGGAAGCTTCAACCCAATACACGTGGGCCACATAGCCTTGGCCCGGCAGCTGCGCCTGCTGGCAAAGCTCGACGAAGTGTGGCTCATGGTATCGCCGCAAAACCCGCTGAAGCTGCAGTCGGCACTGCTCAACGACCAACTGCGCTACCAGATGGCAAGCAAAGCCCTGCAAGGCGAAGAGGGACTTTCGGCCTGCGACTATGAACTGCATCTGCCCAAGCCCAGCTACACCTGGAACACACTGCAGCATTTGCAGCAGGAATATCCGCAACACACCTTTATATTATTAATAGGTGGCGACAACTGGGCCCACTTTGAACGTTGGCGCCACTGGAAAGACATCCTTCGCAATTACCAGGTCATTGTCTATCCTCGCGACAACCACCCGGGCACCATCTCTGTGCCACTGCTCAACATCAGCAGCACGGAGATTCGCCACCGCGTGCAGCATGGCGAAAGCATCAGCGGCATGGTGCCAGACGCCATCATCGACGACGTGAAGCACTACTACGGAACGCCGCAGAAAGGCTGACAAAACAAACAAACCTACGAAAACGTTTGGTGGTTACAAAGTATTATTGTAATTTTGCGGCAAAGACCACATCAACATGTTCATGAAAGAGCGTACATATATCAGTTTCGACTGGGCCCTGAAGCGCCTGCTTCGCGACAAGGCCAACTTCGACGT
>CACXUV010000103.1 GCA_902770845.1 uncultured Prevotellaceae bacterium | reverse complement strand
CAAGCCGCAGTCTTTGTTCATGCCATATTTGCACACCTCTTGTAGCGAGCCGCCTTGTGCACCAACGCCAGGGACAAGCAAAAAGTGGTGGGGGGCCACGCGGCGAACGTCTTCAAACATCTGTCCTTGTGTGGCGCCAACAACGTACATCATGTTTTCGTCGTTGCCCCATTCTTGGCTTTTTCTCAGCACTTTCTCAAACAAGCGTTCACCATCGGGGGCTTGTGTCAACTGGAAATCATGAGAGCCTTTGTTGCTGGTGAGTGCCAGCAGCACCACCCATTTTCCTTCGTACTGAAGGAAAGGTGTGACAGAGTCTTCACCCATGTAGGGGGCAACGGTCAGTGCGTCGATGTTGTATTCCTCGAAGAAGGTGCGGGCATACATCTGTGAGGTGTTGCCAATATCACCGCGCTTGGCATCGGCAATGATGAAATGATGCGGATGATGCTCCTTGAGGTAGTTGATGGTCTTGACAAAGCTTTCCATGCCTTTCAGACCGTATGCCTCGTAGAAAGCCAGGTTGGGCTTGTAGGCCACACAATAGGGGGCTGTGGCATCGATGATGGCCTTGTTGAATTCGAACACAGGGTCATGCAGGTCGAAGACACATTGCGGCATCTTCTTGGGGTCGGTGTCAAGTCCCACGCAGAGGAAGCTGTGTTTTTGCTTGATCTGCTCTATAAGTTCTTGTCTGTTCATTTTTCTTTTAAAGTTCGTTTTCTTTCATGCGTTCTGCATTTTCTGCCACGGTCAGCGCATCGATCATGGGCTGTATGTCTCCGCCCAGGAACCCTTGCAGGTCGTGGGTGGTGTAGCCAATGCGGTGGTCTGTTACGCGGCCTTGCGGAAAGTTGTAGGTGCGAATCTTGGCAGAACGGTCGCCAGTGGAGACGAGCGTCTTGCGGCGTGATGCGATGTCGTCAACGTACTTTTGGTGTTCCTTGTCATAGATGAAGGTGTAGAGTCGCGACAAGGCTCGTTCCTTGTTCTTGGGTTGGTCACGCGTCTCAGTGCACTCAATGAGAATTTCCTCGGTTTCGCCTGTGTTGGGGTTCTTCCACATGTAGCGCAGGCGCACACCCGATTCCACTTTGTTCACGTTCTGACCACCAGCGCCACTGCTTCGGAAAGTGTCCCATTTAATCTCGCCTTCGTTGATGTGCACCTCGAACTTGTCGGCTTCGGGCAATACGGCTACGGTTGCAGCCGAGGTCTGCATGCGGCCGTTCGATTCGGTCACAGGCACACGTTGCACACGATGCACGCCCGATTCATATTTCAGGGTTCCGTAGACATCGGTCCCCGATACGGCAAAGTCTATTTCCTTATAGCCGCCCACGGCGCCTTCGTTGAAGTCGGTGATGGACAGTTGCCAGCCTTTCGACTCGCAGAAGCATTTGTACATCTTGAAGAGGTCGCCGGCAAACAGGCATGCCTCGTCGCCTCCTGTTCCAGCACGTATCTCCATCTGCACGTTCTTGGCATCCTCTGGATCCTTGGGAATCAGTGCAATCTTGATTTCTTCTTCCAGCTGGGGTTGCAGCGCCTCGTTGGTGGCCAACTCTTCGCGTGCCATCTCTTTCATTTCCGGGTCGTCTTCGCCCATCAGGATGTCTTTGGCCTCTTTGATAGAGTTCAAACAGCTGATATAGCGTTTGCGCACATCCATGATGTCGCCCAGGTCTTTATATTCTTTGGTGAGTTTCACAAAGCGTTGCTGGTCGGCAATGACGGCGGGGTCTGTAATCAGTGTTGAAACTTCTTCGAAGCGGCTTTCCAGGCCATCGAGCTTTTGCAAAATACTGTTGGTTGTGTCTGCCATTCTTTTTTATTAAATCATTTGCTGGTTTCTATTTCTTCCTGCATGTCGATGAACTGTCGGTTGTGGTCGTAGAACTCGTATTGCAGGAATGCCAGTTTCTGACTGGGCACAATGCGTATGCCCAGTCCATACTTCAGTTGCCAGCGGCGTTTCAGTGAGATAACGCCCTGGTTGATGAATGCTGCCACGTAAGGATGTACGTGCAACGAGAAACGACGAATGCCTATCTTGTTGACAAGGCGGTCAATTTTGCTCTCTAATTGGTCTGTAAACAGGATGCTCGACTTGATTTTTCCGGTGCCATGACAGGTGGGGCAGTTTTCTTCTACGGCCACGTCCATGGCGGGGCGCACACGCTGGCGGGTTATTTGCATGAGTCCGAACTTGCTCAGTGGCAAGATGTTGTGGCGTGCGCGGTCTTTCTTCATGTTCTCGCACATGCGTTCATAAAGCAGTTGGCGGTCTTCGGCCAGATTCATGTCGATGAAGTCGACAACGATGATGCCACCCATGTCGCGCAGTCGCAATTGGCGTGCCAGCTCGTCGGCAGCACCCAGGTTGGTCTCCAGTGCGTTGGCTTCCTGCCCGTTTTCTTTCTTGATGCGAGTACCGCTGTTTACGTCGACTACGTGCATGGCCTCTGTGTGTTCGATGATGAGGTAAGCTCCCCGTTTGTAGTTGACGGTGCGTCCAAATCCTGACTTTATCTGCTTGGTAACGTTGAAGTTGTCATAAATGGGGACAGTGCCAGTGTAGAGTTTTACTATATCGACTTTGTCTGGTGCAATGAGGGTGACATAGTCGCGTATCTGTCCGTAGATTTCAGGATCGTTGACATGAATGCCGTCGTAGGTGGGGTTGAAGAGGTCGCGAATGAGTGCCACGCTGCGACTTTGCTCTTCGAACACAAGTTGTGGGCGTTCTGTAGTCTTTTGTACTTTTGAAATGGCTTCGTCCCATCTTTTTAAGAGCACTTTCAGTTCCTGGTCGAGTTCGGCGGCACGCTTTCCTTCTGCTACAGTGCGCACGATAACGCCAAAGTTCTTTGGCTTCATGCTCTGAACAAGCTGTTTCAAACGGCTGCGTTCTTCTCCTTTCTTGATTTTTGAACTGACCGAAACTTTGTCGCCAAAGGGGATGAGTACCATGTAGCGGCCTGCAAAACTGAGCTCACAGGTTAGTCGTGGGCCCTTTGTGTTGATGGGTTCCTTGACTATCTGCACCAAAATTTCCTGACCCACCTTTAGCATGTTTTGAATGCTTCCTTCCTTTGGCAGGTCTGGCTGGCGTGTGGCCTTCTGGATGGGGTAGAGTTTTTTGCGGTCGCTTGCTACCTGTTTCAGGTATTTTTCGTAAGAGCTAAATTGAAGTCCTAAGTCAAGATAGTGCAGAAATGCGTCTTTCTCGGAGCCTACGTCCACGAAGCAGGCATTGAGTCCGGGCATGAGTTTCCGGACTTTTCCAATGTAGATGTTGCCCACAGAGAAAGAGGCCGATCGCGGTTCGCTCTGATATTCCACAAGGTTTTTGTCTTCGAGCAGTGCGATGGAAATCTCTTTTGGGCCGGCATCGATAATTACTTCGCTGGTCATTTCTGTCTTTCTTGATGTTTTTAGAGTGAATTTAGTAACAAAAAGGGTGCGCCCCACATATTGCTATGCTTTGGCACACTCCTTTCATTTTCTTTTTTTAACAGTCACGTTGTGCTTGCGTAAGTGTTTTCTTACTTGCTCTTGTGTCTGTTCTTGCGCAGGCGCTTCTTGCGCTTGTGCGTAGCCATCTTGTGGCCCTTCTTCTTCTTTCCGTTAGGCATAATTGTTAATGTTTTTTGTTTGTTTATTCTTGATGATAATTAATCTTCTAATCTTCGCTGGTAGGGTTCTCGATGCCATCCATACGCTCAATGAAGCTCTTGGCAGGCTTGAAAGCTGGCAAATCGTGGGCTTCGATGACCAGAGTGGTGTTTTTCGAGATGTTACGGGCGGTCTTCTTTGCGCGATGCTTCACAATGAAACTGCCAAAGCCACGCAAATAGACGTTCTCACGATTGTTGGCCAGGCTGGTTCGAATTTCTTCCATGAAAGCTTCGATGGTAATGGCAACTTCCTTCTTGCCAATGCCTGTTTGCAACGAAATACTGTTGACTATTTCTGCCTTCGTCATGTTTATAATCGGTCTTGTTTATTGCTATGTTTTTTATTTCGGAGTGCAAAGATACTGTTTTTCAGTCAGATACGGAAATTTTATGCCGTTTTTTTTAGAAAAATTGTCAACTTCTTGTCTCTTCGCCTTCAAAATAGTGTGTAAGTTCGCTCTCTGCACCTGCATTTTCGTTGGTTAGGTCTTTAATGATTCGGCCTTTTTCCAAGAGTGCAATACGAGATGAAATCTCGATGGTGTGCTGCAGATTGTGTGAACTTATAATAATGGTGGCACCTGTCTGATGATTATATTCGGTAAGCAAATGTTTCAGCTGGTTTTGACTCGACGGGTCAAGAAAGTTGAATGGCTCATCGAGTATGAGCAACCGGGGCTTTTGTATCAGGGCTGCTATAATGCCCACTTTTTGCTTGTTGCCTGCCGAGAGGTTGCGGATGAGTTTCTTCTGTCCCAGAACTTCGCCGCCGGCAAATCGTTCGAATGTGGACAGTTGCTCATCTATGTTTTCTTGCGAAATGGCGCTGATTTTGCCCAAGAAAGAAAAATACTCTTCAGGTGTGAGATAGTCGATGAGAAAGCCTTCGTCGATATAGGCTCCTGTGCTTTGCTTCCACTGTTCGCTCGTGGCAGGGTTAATGCCGTCGAGCAAAACGGTTCCTTCATCGGGCTTCAGTAAGTCGAGCATCATGCGAAACAGGGTTGTCTTGCCTGCTCCGTTGTTGCCCACAAGGCCCAGGATATCCCCGTCGTTGATGGTAAACGAGGGAATATCGCAGGCTGTCGTCTCGCCAAATTGCTTCTTGAGATTTGCAATTTCTATCATGGGTCTAATAGGGCTTTATAGAGTCTATGGAACTCTTGAGTATTATGAGAGTTCCTTGTTTTTACACGAGTCCTTTTCCGTGGCAGTTCTTGAACTTCTTGCCACTGCCACAGGGGCAGAGATCGTTTCGACCCGGCATTTTGTCCTTCACTATCGGATTAGTGGGCTCCGGCTCCGGTCGTTGCTGTTCCTGCTGCCTTTGGGGCTGGCTTTCCGGCTGTGTGGGCTGCTTAATCTCGTTGTACTGATGGCGGTCGGTGTGCTCTTCGGGCGAAGCCTCCTGCACTTCTTCGCGCTGCATCTGAGGAATGGCTGCTCGTGTCAGGATGTTCACGGTGCGATTGTTCATCGTATTCACCATGTTGTCAAACAGTTTCACACTTTCCAGTTTGAAGATGAGCAGCGGATCCTTTTGCTCGTAGCTGGCGTTCTGCACCGAGTGGCGCAGTTCGTCAAGTTCTCGCAAGTTTTCCTTCCATGCATCGTCAATGATGTGCAGCAGCATTTGTTTCTCAAATTCCTTTACCACCGTCTTGGCTTTCGACTCGTATGCCTCTTTCAGGTTGCAACCAATGTTGTACATGTGACGGCCATCGGTGATGGGAACCATGATGCGTTCATACATTTGGCCTTGAGCTTCGTAAACCTGCTGAATGACGGGCCATGCCACTTCCTGTATTTTCTGTGTGCGTTGATTGAAGTGGGCCAATGCCTCTTGGAAGGCATTCTCTGCCAGCACGTCGGGCTTGCTGCTGGTGTAACCGAGGATGTTACCGAACTTGGCAACGAGGCTGAACTTGTTGTTCAGGCTGTAGGCGATACCGGGCTGAACATAGAGGCCGATAGAGTTTACTGTCTGCTCGACGTTGGTCTTGCCAACTTGAGTGTACTCTGTCTTATCAGTGCTTGTGCTGTAAGAGAACTTACCGTCGGCGAAAACACCAACTTTACCCAGCTGGAAAGCGGTAAAACGGAAGTAAGGAGCAAAGCGGAAAGTGTTGCTTTTGATAGTCTTTACAGCTTTATTTGACTCGTCTTTCTCAGTAGAGTAGCCAATCTCCATACCTACGCCGATGTGATCGTTGAAAGAAACACCGAACTCAGGTACAAAGCTGATGCTTGTTCTCTGCGTGCTACCGTCGTATGAAGTAGTAGAGAAACCCATTGAACCACCAACGTACATACCCTGTGCGTACATTGTCAGTGCTACCACAGCGGCAGCCATTGTCATGATAATCTTTTTCATTGTTCTTTTGTTTTTTATGAATTGATAGTTATCTGAAAACTTTTTACGGTGCAAAAGTACTCACAATTTGGGAACCGTAGCGTGAAAAGTACGTTTTTTTTATTTCTGTGTGCGCAAACGTGATTTATGTCAATTCCTATTCTGCTGAAATAATCTTCATGTATTCGTCGTATTTGATATGACGCCCGCCCATTGACTCAAGGT
>CACXUV010000102.1 GCA_902770845.1 uncultured Prevotellaceae bacterium | reverse complement strand
TGGCTGCAGCGAAGTTGCCCGCCTTGCGATAGGCATTGCCTTGCTCGTAATACTCCTGTGCGGTCATTATTGATAGTATTCTTTCTTGCCTGCTGCCAGTGTGTTCTTCATGAGCGAACAGATGGTCATGGGACCAACACCGCCTGGCACGGGTGTGATATAAGAACACTTGGGAGCCACCTCGTCGAACTTCACGTCGCCACAAAGGCGGAAGCCGCTCTTTCTTGTGGCATCGGGCACACGGGTGGTGCCAACATCGACAATCACTGCCCCTTCCTTCACCATATCGGCCGTGACAAACTCAGGACTGCCAATGGCGGCAATGATGATGTCGGCCTGACAGCATTCTTCCTTCAATGTCTTCGAACGGGAATGACACACCGTCACAGTGGCATCGCCATATTGTTTCTGCATCATCAGTTGTGCCATGGGCTTGCCCACAATGTTGCTTCGACCCAAAATAACGCATTTCTTTCCGCTGGTCTCAATGCCATAGCGTTTCAGCAGGGTAATGATGCCCAGCGGTGTAGCCGAAATGAAGCAGGGCAGGCCGATGGCCATGCGACCCACATTGATGGGATGAAAGCCGTCTACGTCCTTGCGATAGTCGATGGCCTCGATTATTTTCTGCTCGTCAATGTGCTTGGGCAGGGGCAGTTGCACGATGAAGCCGTCGACGTCGTTGTCGTGATTCAGTCGCGACACGCACTCCAGCAGTTCTTCCTCGGTCACGTTGTCCTCATAGCGAATGAGCGTGCTTTTGAATCCACAAGCCTCGCACGCGAGTACCTTATTCTTAACATACGTCTCCGAACCGCCATCATGGCCAACGAGCACTGCGGCCAGATGGGGCTGCTTGCCACCACGAGCCACTATTTCCTTTACCTCCTCAGCAATCTCGGCCTTGATAGCCGTTGCCGTTGCCTTTCCGTCAATTAACTGCATATTATTCCTTGTCGTTCTATTGTCTACATTTTCGGCATGCCACCCTTCATGTTTTTCATGGCGGCAGCCATCTGCATCATCTTCGAGCGGTCCATGCCCGTCACCATCTTCATCATCTTGCGTGTCTGGTCGAACTGCTTCATCAAGCGGTTCACATCGTCGAGTTTGGTGCCGCTGCCTTTGGCAATGCGCATTCTTCTGCTCTGGTTAATGATGTCTGGATTGGCACGCTCCTTGGGAGTCATTGACTGGATGATGGCCTCGATGCTCTTGAAGGCATTGTCGTCTATGTCTACATCCTTGATGGCCTTGCCCACACCGGGAATCATGGCAGCCAGGTCCTTAATGTTGCCCATCTTCTTGATTTGCTGAATCTGCCCCATGAAGTCGTTGAAGTCGAACTTGTTCTTGCGAATTTTCTTCTCCAGCTCTTTGGCCTGCTTCTCGTCGAACTGCATCTGTGCACGCTCCACAAGCGAAACCACGTCGCCCATGCCCAGGATTCGGTCGGCCATGCGCTCGGGATGGAACACGTCGATGGCTTCCATCTTCTCGCCCATTCCCACAAACTTAATGGGCTTGGTCACCACGGTGCGAATGGACAGGGCAGCACCGCCACGGGTGTCGCCATCAAGCTTGGTCAGCACCACACCGTCGAAGTCCAGACGATCATTGAACTCCTTGGCGGTGTTCACGGCATCCTGACCCGTCATCGAGTCGACCACAAACAGTGTCTCGTCGGGATTGATGGCGCGCTTCAGCGTCTCAATCTCCTGCATCATCTCCTCGTCGACAGCCAGTCGGCCGGCGGTATCGACAATCACCACGTTGTAGTTTTCCTGTTTGGCCTTGCGAATGGCGTTCTGGGCAATCTCAACCACGTTCTTGTTGCCTTCTTCGGTGTAGACGTCGACACCCACGGTCTGCCCCACCACCTTCAGCTGTTCGATAGCGGCAGGACGATAGACGTCGCATGCCACCAGCAACGGGTTCTTGTGCTGACGCGTCTTCAGCAAGTTGGCCAGTTTTCCTGTGAACGTGGTCTTACCGGAACCTTGAAGACCCGACATCAGAATAATGGCAGGGCGACCTTCCAGCTTCAGCTCCACAGCCTTGCCTCCCATCAGTTCCGTCAGCTCGTCGTGCACAATCTTCACCATCAGCTGGCTGGGCTTGATAGCCGTGAGCACGTTCATGCCCATAGCCTTCTGCTTCACCGTATCGGTGAACTGCTTGGCCACCTTATAGTTTACGTCGGCATCGAGCAATGCGCGACGCACGTCTTTCAGCGTCTCGGCAACATTGATTTCGGTAATCTTACCCTCGCCACGCAGTATCTTGAACGAGCGTTCAAGCCTTTCAGACAAATTCTCAAACATCTTGGCTATTTACTATTTACGTATTTATTATTTGGGGTGCAAATTTACGAAGAAAAAACGAGACCCACAAACATTGGGTCTCGTTTTTTCGTTTTATCAAGGAATAAGCTCGTCTACGCTTACATCATGGGCATCTGAAGGCACCTCTGCCACACGCTGAAAGGGGAAGCAAACGCCCACTCTTTTCTGAATCGTCGGATGGGCAGCCAAGAAGCGGTCGTAATAGCCTCGGCCACGGCCCAGCCTGTGGCCAGCAGCATCGAAGGCCATACCTGGCACCAATGCCACGTCGATTGGTTTGTCCCATGCAAAGGGCTTGCCCGTGGGCTCCATGATGTGAAAAGCCCCTTCAGCCAAATCGTGGACCGACGTATAATGACGCAGTTCCATAGTTTCATCTCCCGTCACCTTGGGCAAAAGCACTGTCTTGCCGCTGGCTGCCAAACTACTAATCAAACTGCTAATGTCTACTTCGTCGGCCAGCGGCCAGTAGGCCATCACCACACGACAGTCGGCCAGTCGCCCCTGCAGCTGTTCTGCAATCGCTGCCGACAGGGAGGCCAACTGCTCCTTGTGCTGCTGCTTGGCATCACGCATCTGCTGCCGCAAAGCAGGTTTCGTGGGGGCGGCATTGCGTGCTGAAAACTCGCAACCACAATATTGCTGATTATAGAAATGGTATTGCTGCAACAACTGATTGCGACGCTCTTGCAGTCCTCCCTTGCGCCAGTTCTGAGCCCAGAACACGGTGTCTGGCACAGCTTGCTGAGCCAATAGTCCAGCATGCTCTATTTGCTCCAGACTCTTCCAGCGGCTGGAAGCCAGCGTGGTGGCAAAGAAGCGCATGCCCAGCTGGGCCGCCTTGCGAGCCGTGGCCGTGAGGCGCAAAACGAAGCATTGTTGACAACGTGGTCCGCGCTCGGGAGCATCCTCCATACCGCAAATGCTGCCCTGCCAGTGTTCATGGCTGTAGTCGCCATCAATCCAGTCAATGCCCAGCGATGCCGCGTGGCGCTTGCTCTCTTCCTTGCGTATCTCATATTCTTCGCGAGGCCAGATGTTGGGATTATAATAAAATATGGTGGGGCGCACGCCATGCTGCAACAGCCACTCCACAATGGCCGACGAGCATGGGGCGCAACAGGCATGAAGCAACACCTCGCTGCATCCCTCGGGAATCGTTATGGCAGGCTGTTTCATTTCTCTAACCCGTTTTCATCAGTCACAATCCCCTGGCCTTCCAGATACGTTCCTTGGCCGCATTGATTTCCTGGAACTTCTTCTCGGCGGCCCGCCTCACATCGTCGCCCAGCGCCGCCACTCGGTCGGGATGATGCTCCAGCGCCAAACGGCGATAGGCACGACGCAGCTCGTCATCGGTAGCACTGGGGCTGACACCCAACACCTTGTAGGCCGACTCCAGATCGTCTTTTTCAAGATTCAGCATCGAGAGCACTTCGCTCTCCGGCACACGCATCCATCCCGCCACTTCTTTCAGGGCCGTAATCTCCGTAGCATCCACATGCCCGTCGGCCTGAGCTATCATGACGAGGAAACTGAGCAGTTGCAATCGCTGGCTGTAGTCGGTGTTCATATAGATTTGCTGGCAGCCCTCACGTATTTTCTGACGATATGCCTGATCGCCCATTTGCTTGGCCTCTTCAAACAACTGGCGCAGAATCTGGTCGCCCTGCTGACGGGCAGCCTGGCCAAAGTTCTGTTGCAGCCACTGGCGCACCAGCTCCATCTCGGAATGCATTATGCGCCCGTCGGCTTTGATGATATAGCTGGCCAGCACCAGCATCGAGAGCAGGAAACTGTTGCGATTGCCCTGTGCGGTGTTGTTGTCGCCTGCGTCGCCGTTATAACCTCCACTCTGCCCGTCGAGCAATGGCGAAGCATTGCCATCGAAAAGCGAACCAATGAAGATGCCTATGAGTGCCCCCATGGGGCTGCCTCCTGTGGCAATCCATCCCAGGAAGCCACCAATCCATTTGCCTAATGCCATAAACTGTCTGTGATGTAGCTATAAAAAAAACGATGCAAATTTACGATTATTTTCTTGAAACGCCAAAGAAAAAGCGTCACATCCTGTTTTTTAGGACTACAATCACTTTGTATTTGGGCCGAATACAAAGAGTTTTAAGCCCAAATACAAAGTGTATTCAGGCCAAATACAAAGTGTATTCAGGCCAAATACAAAGTGTATTCAGGCCGAATATTGAACAAACAGAAGCGAAGACTGGTGTTTGGAAAGTGTCAAATGGCTTGATAAAGGTGCTGGACTGCAGCTACTTTCTCGGCCATTGGCAGCTGGGCATCAATCCAGTGAATGGTGAAGCCACGGCGCTCCATGCCGCGAAACCACGTCATCTGTCGCTTGGCAAACTGGTGAATGGCGATTTCGAGCTGACGGAACATTTCGTCGAAAGACAACTGGCCGACAACATATTCCGTAAGATATTTGTATTCCAAGCCGTAATACAGCAGGTCTTCTGCAGCTATGCCACTGGCCAGCAAGCTGCGAATTTCGTCCACCATGCCTTCATCAAGACGAGCTTTCAGTCGCCGGGTAATCTTTTCGCGACGCAACTCGCGGTCAATATTCACTCCGACAATGAGCGAGTTGATGGCTGGCAGCTCGCGCAGCGGCACGGGATGCTCCAGGTTGTAGGTCTCAATTTCGATGGCCCTGATGGCACGCTGACATGAGTCAACGTCGGTGGTGTTGTGCATGACAGAACCGCTACGGGCTTTCAGTTCCTGCAGCATGAGCGAAAGCTCATCGAGCGACTTACCTTCAAGTTCGTCTCTCAGTGGCTGGTTCTGCGGAACGGGAGAGAGATGATAGCCCTTGAGCACAGCTTCGATATAGAGGCCTGTGCCTCCACACAGTATGGGCAAACGACCACGGCGGCAGATGTCCTGATAGGCATCGAAGAAATCTTGCTGATATTGAAAGAGATTGTAGCGCGTGCCCGGCTCGCAAATGTCAATGAGATGATAGGGCACATCGCCGTAGTCGGCCAGGTCTTTTCCTGTGCCAATGTCCATTCGCCGATACACCTGCCTTGAGTCGGCCGAAATAATCTCTGCTGGCATGCCACTGGCAGCCATCTGGCGAGCCAGAGCCGCTGCCAACGGTGTCTTTCCGCTGGCCGTGGGACCAAGTATGGTAATCATTTGCTGCATATCAAGCGCAAAAATACGAAAAAAAAGCCATTCTGCCAAACCAAGGCTCCGTTTTTTATCTTATTTATTTTGCACATTCGAAAAACTTTCGTACATTTGCCCAATAAAAAAAAGCCTAAGACAACTATGCAGAAGTATGCTGACTATATCAGGAGAATAGAAATAGACGCTCTCTGGAGTGGCAACAAGCACATTGTGTGGGAACTGAATCCACAGGTGAACATTCTGAGCGGAATCAACGGCGTGGGCAAAAGCACTATTATAAATAAGGTGGTGAAAGGTCTTTCGGCCGGGGGCGAGTTTCCAAGCCACTTGCTGAAGGGTGTTCACCTCGACGTGGAGCCTGCCGATGCCCGCTGGATTCGCTACGACATCATTCGCTCGCTCGACAGTCCGGCTATGCTCTCGCCTGCAGCCGGAGCCAAGCCCCAGATAGCCGACCTGCTGCCCCAGGGAACCATGTGGGAGGGGGCTTCGCTGCTCGACTACCAGCTCTATTTCCTGCAACGCAAATATCTGGACTACCAGGTGAACATTGGCAACCGCATCATTGCCCAACTGCAAACGGGCAATACCGAGGCTGCCCAGCAACTGTCGCAAAAGAAGAGTCGTTTTCAGGACATGATCGACGATCTCTTTGCCGATACGGGCAAGAAAATCGTGCGCACCGAAAACGAGATTCGCTTCACGCAGATTGGCGAGATGCTGGTGCCCTATCAGCTGTCGAGCGGCGAAAAGCAAATGCTCGTCATTCTGCTCACCGTGCTGGTTGAAGACGACCAGCCCTACGTGCTCTTCATGG
>CACXUV010000101.1 GCA_902770845.1 uncultured Prevotellaceae bacterium | reverse complement strand
AAGTGAAATCAGCAAAAAAACAATCAAACGACTCTCAAGGATTCTATGATCGACTGAAACAAACGTGGCTTTAACTGAACACGAAGACACGAAGATTTTTTCTACTACGAATTATACGAATTTTTCTTCTACTACGAATTACACGCGCTCAGCTCTGCCGCTTTGCTTGCAAAGAATTACACGAATTTTTTTTCAACAACGAATTCGTGTTTGCTATACGGAAACGAATTGGAATAATTGGAATAATATATTCACGAATTGGAATAATATTTATTCTCATTCGTGGACAGAATTATTTTCATTATTCTCATTCGTTTCAAAATAATCATACCAAGTTTTTTTTCATTAAGTAACCATACAAAAATAACTTATACGATCTGATTAGGTTTTTCTAAAGCATTGCTTCATATAAAACTAATTTTGATTCGCGACTTATAACTGAACACGAAGACACGAAGATTTTTTCTACTACGAATTATTTCTTTTCAACAACGAATTTAGACGAATTGAACGAATTTTACGAATTATAATTTATTTCACAAATTTTCGCCGCAAGCGGCGATTACTGAAAAGAGAAAACAAGGGATGAGGATTCCTGTTTTCTCTTTTTTATTTTATCAAACGACACTTGCGTAACTTAAAAAAACAAGCCAGTTCCTTCGGGAAGGTCGAGAGGGGATTGAGGTTGACATTCAGCGACGACTTGACGACTGCATTTCGTCGAGTTGTTCCTTCGACACGCCTACGGCCTTGGCTGTCATGGTGAGATACATCTTCTCGGCCACCGACTGACGACCTGCCACCTGCATCACATCGATGAGGGCCTGCACACAGTCATGCGCGTAGTCAGGATCACAGGCCAACAGATCATAGTCTACCTCAATGCTGTACTCCGTGCCCAGATGCTCCAACAGCGTGAGTTGTTCGGCATCAGTCAGATCAGACTGAGCAATGCGTTCCTCTATCAGGTCTTGCATCTCGGCCGACAGGTCATCGGCAATGTTGGCCATATTGACCATAGCCTGCAGCATGGCCAGTTGCTTGTCGTGCGGACGATTCTGCGACTGTTCGGCACGGGTAAAGGAAGCACGTATACTGCTGCGCGAGGCGTCGGCAGTCTTCTCCCAGAAATCATCCAGTGCAGCGGCATCGGCCCCTTCGAAGTGCATTTTCTGCGCCTTCAGTCTTTTTTGCAAACGACGGGCACCAGGCTTGAAGGTGAAGAGAGTGAGCGTACCTGAGAACACACCTGCAGCAATGGGGATGAGTTTGCCCACGGTGCGAGTGAAACCTGTCTTGGTGAGTTTCAAACCTATCAGGCGGGCCACCTGTGTGGCAATGGGGTAGAAGGCGGTCTTGGTGATGGCCACACGCGGCAAACGAGTGACAGCCGACGTGGCCACACCTCGTGCCAGTTGACTGATGCCCTGATCGGCCACCTTGACACCCATCATGGCACCCATGAAGATGGTGAGCAGATCGGCTGCCACATCGCTCAGCTGATCGGTATCTTCCTCGCTGAAGTCGGGAAAGCCATAGAGATAGGCCAGCTTCTGCGACAGCACCACCACATGGAAATAGTACTGTGTGAGGTCGGCAGGCAACGTGGCCATCATGGCCAGACCTCCCGGAAGGCCAGTAACAACCGACCCCGTGGTGGCCAGAGCGGTGTGGCGATTGATGCACTTAGCTGCCACCTGATCGATGACCTTGTCGGTGGTGATGCTGTAGGGACGCACATGTGGGATCAGTTCGAGTTTCTGTTCGCCCACATAACCTTTGAGTGCGCTCCGCAGAAAATCCTCACGATGCACCCTTACGCCAGGCATTTTGAGCACAGCTGAAATGATGCGGTTCCATATCAATGTTTCGTTACTCATCTTTCTTGTTTGCTATATTTCTTAATAATACCGTAAGCGGTGTATAGTCCCAGTTCGCCGGCCTTGCTCAGATCCTGCAAGCCTGCATCGGATTGCTTGGCATAGATGGCACAGAGGCCGCGATTGAAATAGGCTTCGGCCAGGCGAGGTTCGATGGAGAGCGCACGTGTGAAGTCGGCAATGGCCTGCTCATAGTCTTGCTGCTGTGCATAATGACACCCACGATTGTAGAGCAGATAGGCACTGTTGGGCGACAGCTGCAAAGCCTGGTCGAGGTCGCGAAGCACACGTGCATGCTTCAGACCCGCCTCGCTGGTGGGCATGGCATCGAAGGAGGCGACGCGACTTTGGTCGGCAGCCAGGAACTGGTTGTAGCGCGACTGGCACACAGCCCGCTGCCACAGAGCCAAAACATGGGTGCTGTCTGACTGTAGGATGGTGTTGAGGTCATCGATAGCTCCTTCATAGTTCTGCACCATGCTCTGTCCCACCGACCTGAGGAACAAGAGCGAGAGCACCTGACGGTGGTCGGTTGTGCGACTGGCAGACAGGGAGAGCGAATCGATGTACTGGAAATAGAGAGCCGACTGCTCAGGAGTGAGCGACTGATGCTTATTATAAATATATAAGGTTCGCGCGTGTAACTGTTCGTTCATTTCCTCTACCAAACGGTCGAAGGCCGCATTGCTCAGACGCACGGCATCGGCAGGCTTTTCAAAGGAAAGGGCGAACATGGGCTGGAACTCGACATCAACCTTGTGATGCTGTACATGACCACGATAGTCACTCTGATACTCGTGCTGCACTTCCTGTTCGTCTTCTACCACCAACTGGTTGTACTTGTCGGGATCGTCGTCGCTGCGCTTGCGCATCTGACGGGCATTCAGTCGGGGTTGCTTGCCATAGAGACGCTTGTCGAGCTGTGCCTTATAGACCGTGAACTCGTCTTGTTCAGCCTGGCGCGTCATGCCCAACCGACGATAGCAACTGGCGCGAAACTGCAAGCCCGTCCAGAAGTTGGGATACTGCTCTATGACTTTGGAATAGTCGCGAATGGCTCCACGCAAGTCGCCTGTCTTGTCGAGCAGCACAGCACGGTTGAAGAGGGCCATCAGATTGTTAGGCTCTAAGCGCAACACAAAGTCGAAATCGGTGATGGCGCGGTTGTCATCGCCCACCTCAGAGCGCAGCAAACCACGGTTGTAATGGCCCAGGAAGCTGTTGGGGTCCAAATCGAGCGCCGTGTCATAGTCGGCCATAGCACCACGCAGGTTATTCTGATTGAAACGAGCCAACGCACGGTTGATGTAGTTGCCCGACAGCTTGGGCAGCAGATGAATGGACTTATCGAGCTGTTCTTCGGCCTCTTTCCACTGCTCACGCGACAGACTGATGATGCTGCGAGCTGCCCAGGTGTGACCGTCGTAGGGGTCGATCTCCAGACTTTTCTCCAGCGACGCTATGGCCGCCGTAGTGTCGGCCCGCTGCATGTAGATGTCGGCCTGCATGGCATAGCCTTGCGAATAGCGGCTCCAGCGAACGAGCATAGAGTCGAGTTGCTGCATGGCCACGTCGAGTTGATCATTGCGCATGTGGCACAGCACACGGTTGTGCCACAGCCCCCGATTCTCCGGATCGTAGCGCAGCGCTGTGTTATAATCGGCAATGGCATCGGCAAACTTTTTCTGCTGAATGCGCGACAGGCCACGCAACTCATAGATGTTCTCCACAAAGGGGTTGCGCTGAATGGCTTCGGTGCAGTCGGCCTCGGCTCCGGCGAAATCGTCGAGATTGTATTTGGCTATGGCACGAAAGAACCACGGTTCGTAAAGATAGGGCTTGGCTGAAATGATTTGGTTGAAATACTGCATAGACAGCACATAGTCCTCATAATAAAGCGCCGACCGGCCTATAGCCAGCAGACGGTCGGTGTTGTACTGGGCATGCAGGAGCGAAGCGTCGAGCGTGAAGAGGGACGAATGGGCCAACACACTAAAAAGAGCGACGCACAAAAGAATTATGCGGCGAACAACAGTCGTGGTAACAGTTCTTTCACTTTTCACGCTCGGTTCTTCACTTTCTCACAGGCTTTGTCTTGTAGCCACAGCGATAGCGCCCTTGCGTCAGGGCCTTGAGTTTGCTGCTGATGAGCTGACGACGAAGCGGCGAAACACGGTCGATGAACATCTTGCCGTCAAGATGATCGAACTCATGCTGCATGACGCGTGCCAGATAGCCTTCAATCCACTCGTCGTGTGACTGCAACTCTTCGTCGAGCCAGGTGACGTGAATGCGCGTAGGACGCACCACCTTCTCATGGATGGCAGGCAACGAGAGACAGCCTTCCTCCATGCCCTCGGTCTTCGTATCGTCGTACTCCAAGATGTACGGATTGATAAACGCATGGCGGAAGCCCTTGTACTCAGGCATATCGTCGCTGAGCACGTTGAGGTCGATGACCACCACCCTGATGGGCTTGCCAATCTGGGGTGCAGCCAAACCGATGCCTTCCGACTGGTCGAGCGTCTCATACATGTCGGCGATGAGCTGCTTCAGATCGGGAAAGTCGGTGGGGATGTCCTCGGCCACCTTTCTCAATACAGGCTGGCCATAAATATAAATAGGAAGAATCATTTTTCGTTATAAATTGTTTTTTCGACTACGCATGTAGTCTTGCAGAATAATCGTGGCACTAATCTCGTCGACCAGAGCCTTGTTTTGTCGGTCTTTCTTGCGCAAGCCCCCACTGAGCATAGCCTGATGGGCCAGCACAGAGGTGAACCGCTCGTCATAATATTCGATGGGAATGGCAGGCATAGCCTTGCGCCAACGGGCCACAAACTGCTGCACACGAGCCAGGTTCTCGCTGGGCGCGCCGTTTGTCTGTCGAGGCTCGCCTATGACGATGCGCTCCACCTGCTCACGAGCCGTGTAGTCACGCAGGAAATCGAAAAGCTCAGACGTAGATACAGTCGCCAACCCGCCTGCAATGATTTGCAAGGGGTCGGTGACTGCCAGTCCCGTTCGCTTTCGGCCGTAGTCTATGGAAAGTATTCTGGCCAAGAGCGAATTGCTTATTTCATATTAGAAAGCAACCATGCATCGCCGTCCTTGTTGAACTCGGTGCCTCTGAGCTGGTTGCGGCTGGCCACGGCAGCCGACTTGTCGTCGAAGGTAGAAGCAACAACACGATACATGTCGCGGTCTACGTTCTTCACAATCTGTGCGGCATAGCCAGCATTCTTCAGACGCTGCTGCAAGCCCTCGGCGTTGGCCACCACCTTGAACGAGCCCACCACTACACTGAAAGCCCGAAGCCCCGTGCCATTGACCACCGATACGCGCTCCTGACGAACAGGCACGTTCTCAACATTATTGACCACCGTGGTCTGCGTGACAGGACGTGTCTGCACAGGTGTCACCACAGGCGTCTCGGTCACAGTGTTGTTCTGAGCGTTTATGTTCTGAGCAGCCTCGGCAGCTTTGGCCTTGTCGTAGGCTTTTCTATAAGCACTCTCGCTCGATTTGCAACTGGTGAAAGCCATTGCCAGGCCAAGACCTGCGCATAAAACCATGTACTTTTTCATACTTTTTATTTCTCTTATATTAATATAATTATGAATGCACTTTTTACACTAAAACGCAATATTTTGTGCGAAATTACAAAATCTTGTGTAAAAACAAACAAAAAAGGCGCATAAACTTTGTTAATTCACTAAAAAACACGCTATTTAACAAAAAATGACAGCAATTCTTATCACTTTATCAAAAATAAAGCGTACATTTGCTTTCGAATTATACATTTGTTTCACTAACAAACAAAAACAAAAGGATATGAAAAGTTTAGGTTACATTGGCGCATTCCTCGGCGGAGCCGTTGCCGGCGCTGTCATTGGCCTGCTCGTTGCTCCTGAAAAGGGCCGCGACACACGTGTGAAGATTACCGACACCGTAGAAGACTTCCTCAAGAAGCACAACATCAAGCTGAACCGCAAGGAAGTGGGCGATCTCGTTGACGACATTCAGGACGTTACCGAAGAATAAGTATTGAGGCATGCTGTCGAGCGATAAGAACATAGAAACCATAGCACAGCTCATTGAGGTGCTGAAACATTATCTCGGGCTTCAAACAGAATATGTGAAGCTCGACGTGATCGACAAGGTGGTGCGCCTGCTCACGGCCACCGCTCTTGCCATCCTGTTTTTTCTGATTATCATTGCCGTGCTTTTGTTCTTGTCGCTCGGCATTGCTTTCTGGCTTGCCAACTACATGAGCCTTACGTGTGCCTTTCTGATTATCTCGGCCGTTCATGTGGTGTTTCTCCTGCTATTCATTGTTTTCCGAAAGAGCTGGATAGAGCGTCCCATCGTGCGTTTCCTGGCCAGCTTGTTCATGAGCTAACCCCCACCCCACCTGTTTTGCCATGCCCACAGAGAAAAGCCTTACCCCATACAACACGCTCGAAGAAATAAGACTGCGCAAAGACCAGCTGAGCACAGAGATTGAACGCGACAACGAGCAAATAGGAGGCTTGTGGAACGAGCTGTTCCACAAGCAGGAGAGTTCGAGCAAGGGCGAATATGTGGCCACGCTCATTGCCAACAGCGTGACGGCTATTGATGCTTTTCTGCTGGTTCGCAAGCTGATGAAGAACTACGGCAGCTTGCTGAACTTTTTTGGCGGAAAGAGTAAGAAGAAGCTCAAACGCTAACGGGGACACG
>CACXUV010000100.1 GCA_902770845.1 uncultured Prevotellaceae bacterium | reverse complement strand
ATTCGCACAAGATACACCATTGAGTTTCTTGGTACTTGGGAGATGATTCATAATCCCAATTTTAAAGTGGTCGAATTTGACCACTTTAGAATGCAGGCAAAGTTCGCACAAGATTTCTGCGTAAAGGAATTTGAAAAGGACAAACTCTTGATTTAACACTTTGATGAAACATTGAAGATTTCTTCGAAGCAGTCCTCATAGGCAACACCCCCTACACCCATAACTACTTTGTCATTTTAAAAAATCATAAATCATAGCAGATTGCGGGGAGGAAACGTTTCAGTCTGCAATTATTTCTTTATCTTTGTGGTCAGAATTTGACAAATGCTGAATAAGTAAGCTCTATTACGTAGTTTCAGATATGAGAAACCCATATATGTCACAAGTTCTTCCAATTAATAAAAAGGTCAAGAATCAACTGCCAAAAGAGAAAAAGCAGAATGAGAAAGTCGTATTGACAACCTCTGACGGCAAAACAGTAGAGGCGTTTGCCCCTGTAATTGTTTCGGCCAGCAGGGCCACAGATATTCCTGCGTTTTATGCCGACTGGTTCTTCAGGCACAATGTTGATGGCACAATGTTGATAAGAAACTCTTTATCATAAAGACAAAAACAAATGACAATGGGGAAAAATTTAAAGTTGTAGGGTTCGCTAATGGAAAGAAAGATAAAGATGGACATGTTGCATACACCTAACTTTGTCTTGCCCAAAGAAGTAGAGAAGGACAGTGATGCCGCAATTAAAAGATATCTAAGGGCGCACAAAAATGATATTAGCCTTCTCGAACCAGTCGGAGGATATCGCTATGGTATTCTTTTTGTTGGCGGCGGAATAGAGGATTGGGATGAATTGTAATATCTAATGAAAACGTTATAGAGATATGAACCAGAACGACATAAAGAAACTATTACAAAAGGGTGAGCGGCTGACGCTGGAGGCAAAGCTGGCTAAAACGGATGTGCCAAAGTCGGTTTGGGAGAGTTATTCCGCTTTCGCAAATACGATGGGTGGAACCATTCTGTTGGGTGTTTTTGAGGATTTGAAGGAGAAAGACCTGGCAAAGAGGTTTCGGATAGAAGGTGTTGAGGATGCAGAAAGAATCCGGAAAGATTTCTGGAATACCATCAACAGTAATAAGGTGAGCGACAACATTCTGACGGACAATGACGTAAAAGTTGTGGATGTGAATGGTAAGTATGTTGTATGTATTCATGTGCCGATGGCAGATTGGCATGTAAAACCTGTCTATCTGAATGAGAATGTCTATAAGAACACGTTCAAACGCAACCATGAGGGTGACTTCCATTGTACGGAACAACAGGTGAGGGCTATGATTCGTGACTCCTACGAGGGAGGAAACGATGGAGCACTGATGGAGCATTACGACATGAACGACGTTGACCCTGACACGCTACGCAGATACCGCACGTTGTTCCAATTCAGGAATGAGGGGCATGTATGGAACGAAGTGGATGACAAGACTTTCCTGAAGAACCTTGGCGGCTATATCGTTGACCGAGAGACAGGCAAAGAGGGTTTGACGATGGCTGGACTGATGATGTTTGGCAAAGGGCTTTCGATACAAGAGCGGTTTGCAAACTTCAGGATGGACTATATTGACTTCTCCAATCTGATAGGTGAAGAGCGTTATAGTGACCGCTTGACCTACGACGGACGCTGGGAGAACAACTTGTATCAGTTCTTTAGTCGTGTGATTCCAAAAGTGACCTTTGATCTTCCGCGTCCATTCCGTATGGAAGGTATTCAGCGAGTAGATGACACACCTTTGCATAAAGCCGTGCGCGAGGCATTTACGAATGCCATTATCCATGCTGATATTTTGCTGGAGCAATCCTGGGTTATTGATGCTACCCTTGAAAGAAATCTATGAAGGTGGCGTGTCGAAAGCCCGTAACCCGAAGATGCAGAATATGCTGAGGATGATTGGCTATGGTGAGAACCTGGGCTCAGGTTTCCCTATGATACTTAGTGCTTGGAAACAGGCAGGTTGGTCAGAGCCTGTATTAGAAAACCGCTTGGAGGTGGACGAAGTATCCTTAGTGCTCCCGATTAAGCGTATTGAGGGCAGTGACCCCAAAATTGGCCCCAAAAACAGAAAAATTGGCCCCAAAATTGGCCCCAAAATTGGCTCCAAAAAATTGTCGCCGCAAGAACGGCTTGATATGATTATAGCTATTATCAAAAATAACCCGCGCATTACTCGTAAGGATATTGAAGATATGCTTGGTGTAGGGCATACTACCATACAAAATGACCTCCGAATTCTGAAAGAACAATATGGCGTGCACTATGAGGGCTCCAGCAAAACAGGTGAATGGGTTATTGGCAAATGATGCAAACTGGTCTGTTGTGATAGACTAGAAGAATAACAACAAACAAAATGGCAGTTTGAACCGACGTGATATGTCACGAATGACGTAGGTTGTTAAGAACGTTTAACCATCCGACATGGGACTATCGGAGGTTCTTCGACGAGCGAAGCGGCAAAGCCGAGTCCGAACTGGAAACCTAATTCGTTCCGCGATCTGCCTCGATTTGCTTAGTGGCACCTTGCGGACTTTCCTCAATTTTCCTCGAAATGCCTTTATTTATGGGGCGAGTTGCGTTAATCTTCCAAAATCGCTTTGCTACATCAATATTATTCTGTAACTTTGCACCTTGTAAAATTATCGCCCCGTTCGTTGAGGGGTAACAAAACAACAAAAACAAAACATAGAAATGAAAGTAATGAAGTTCGGCGGAACATCCGTAGGTTCCGTGGAAAGCATCCTGAGCCTCAAGAAAATAGTGGAGGCCGAAAAGGAGCCCGTGATCATCGTTGTGAGTGCCCTAGGAGGCATCACCGACAAACTCATTGCCACGTCAAGGATGGCGCTCGACGGCAACGAAGAATGGAAACAAGAATTTGACGCCATGCGGCAAAGGCATCACGACATGATTGATGCCATCATTCCCAATAGCGAGAAGAGAAAAGAACTGTGCACAGTGCTCGACGACATGTTTGAGCAGCTGCGCTCCATATACTATGGCGTGTTTCTCATCCACGACCTGAGCCCCAAGACCCAGGCTGCCATCGTGAGCTATGGCGAGCGACTGAGCTCGCACATCGTGGCCACACTGATCGAGGGTGGCAGGCGAATAAACTCGCGCGACTTCATCAAGACGGTGAAGAAGCAGGGCAAGCACGTGCTCGATGCCGAACTGACCTACCAGCTGGTGCGCCAGACGTTTGAGACGTTCACTGGCAGCAAGACGCCAGCATTCATTCCTGTGGTGCCCGGCTTCATCAGCCGCGACCGCAACACCAACGAGACCACCAACCTGGGCCGTGGTGGCAGCGACTACACCGCCGCCATCATTGCCGCTGCACTGGGGGCTGACATTCTGGAGATATGGACCGACGTGGACGGATTTATGACGGCCGACCCACGCGTGATCAAAACGGCCTACACCATCAACGAGCTGAGCTATGTGGAGGCCATGGAGCTGTGCAACTTCGGTGCCAAGGTGGTCTATCCGCCAACAATCTACCCCGTGTGCGTGAAAGACATTCCCATTCGCATCAAGAACACCTTCAACCCCGACCACCCGGGCACACTCATCAAGCAGAAAATTGACGACGACCGAAAGCCCATCAAGGGCATATCGAGCATCAACGGCACCACACTCATCACGGTGACGGGCCTGTCGATGGTGGGTGTCATTGGCGTGAACCGACGCATCTTCTCCACCCTGGCCGAAAATGGCATCTCGGTGTTCATGGTGTCGCAGGCATCATCAGAAAACTCCACGTCTATCGGCGTGCGCGATGAGGATGCTGCACGCGCCGTGGAGGTGCTCAACCTGGAGTTTGCCAAGGAGATAGTGACGGGTGCCATGTTCCCCATGAATGCTGAGAGCGGGCTGGCCACGGTGGCCATCGTGGGCGAGAACATGAAGCACACGCCGGGCATTGCCGGAAAACTGTTTGGCACGCTGGGACGCAGTGGCATCTCGGTCATTGCCTGTGCACAGGGCGCCTCGGAGACCAACATCTCGTTTGTGGTAGAGGCCCGACTGCTGCGCAAGTCGCTCAATGTGCTGCACGACTCGTTCTTCCTCTCAGAATACAAGGTGCTCAACCTCTTCATCTGTGGCATTGGCACCGTGGGCGGAAACCTGATAGACCAGATTCGATCGCAATACGACAAGCTGGCCGAAACACGACAGCTCAAACTGAACGTCGTGGGCATTGCCTCGTCGAAGAAGGCCATATTCAACCGTGACGGACTGGACCTCGGCTGCTATCGCGAACAGCTGGATGCTGCACAGCCCAGCAACATTGAACGGCTGAAGGACGAGGTGATCAACATGAACATATTCAACTCGGTGTTTGTGGACTGCACCGCCAGCGAACAGGTGGCCTCGCTCTATCAGGAGTTCCTGGACCACAACATCTCGGTGGTCACTGCCAACAAGATTGCTGCATCGTCGGCCTACGACAACTATGCCCGACTGAAGCAAACGGCACTGAAGAAGGGCATCAAGTTCTTGTTTGAAACCAACGTGGGCGCCGGACTGCCCATCATTGGCACCATCAACGACCTGCGCAACTCGGGCGACAAGATCCTGCGCATAGAGGCCGTGCTCTCCGGCACGCTCAACTTCATCTTCAACACCATCTCGGCCAGCATTCCATTCTCTGAAACCGTGAGACTGGCCAAAGAGAAAGGCTATTCGGAACCCGACCCACGCATAGACCTGTGTGGCAAGGACGTCATTCGGAAACTGGTCATCCTGACACGCGAGGCCGGCTATGTGGTGGAACAAGACGACGTGGTGAGGAATCTGTTCATGCCCGATGCCTTCTTCGAAGGTTCGCTGGACGACTTCTGGAAGAACCTGCCCACACTTGATGCTGACTTCGAGGCACGCCGACAAGTGCTCGAGAAAGAGAATAAGCGTTGGCGATTCGTGGCCAAGATGGAAGGTGGAATGACCTCGGTGTCGCTCGAATCGGTGGGACCGCAACACCCGTTCTACAACCTGGAGGGCTCTAACAACATTGTGCTGCTCACCACCGAGCGCTACAAGGAATACCCCATGCTCATTCAGGGCTATGGTGCCGGTGCCAGCGTAACTGCTGCCGGAGTCTTTGCCAACATCATGTCGATCGCAAACATTTAAACAGGAAGATGAAACACATAATCATATTAGGCGATGGCATGGCCGATCATGCCGTGGAACGACTGGGGGGAAAAACGCTGCTGCAGTATGCCGACAAGCCCATGATGGACATGCTGGCCCGAAACGGAAGAACAGGACGGCTGATAACCGTGCCGGAGGGATTTCCACCAGGCTCGGAAGTGGCCAACACGGCCATACTGGGCTACGACCTGAACAAGGTGTACGAAGGTCGCGGACCACTGGAGGCAGCCTCGATTGGCTATGAAATGCAACCCGACGACTTTGCCATCCGCTGCAACATCATTACGCTCGAAGGGGGCAGAATCATCACTCACAACGGGGGCAACCTGCAGACCGATGATGCCCGACTGCTCATTGACTACCTGAACGAGCACCTGGGAAACGAGCGCGTAAGATTCATCTGCGGCATACAATACCGCCACTTGCTCGTCATCAAGGGCGGCAACAAGCACATTGTCTGCAATCCGCCTCATGACCACCCCAACGAACCGTGGCGCCCGCTGCTGGTGGCACCGGAAAAGGGCTATGAGAAAGAGGCACAGGAAACAGCCGATTTGATAAACAACCTGATACTGAAGTCGCAAGAGCTGCTGCCAAAGCATCCCTACAACATTGGGAAAGCACAGCGAGGTGAGCGTCAGGCCAACAGCATCTGGCCCTGGAGTGGGGGCTACAGACCCTCCATGACAACGCTCATGCAGCAGTATCCGCAAATAAAGACTGGAGCCGTGATCTCTGCCGTTGACCTCATCCAAGGCATTGGCCGCTATGCAGGACTGCGCATCATCAAGGTGCCCGGTGCCACTGGTCTGGCCAACACCAACTATGAGGGCAAGGCACAGGCAGCCATCGAAGCACTGAAGCACGACGACTTTGTGTTTGTGCATGTGGAAGCCACCGACGAGGCTGGACATGATGGCGACCTGGACCTGAAGCTCAAGGCCATCAACTACCTGGATCAGCGTCTCATCCGCCCCATCTGTGAGGCCATCGACCAGATGCAAGAGCCCGTTTGCATAGCTGTTCTGCCCGACCACCCCACCCCCGTTGAGCTGCGCATCCACGTGAACGAACCCGTTCCTTTCCTTATTTATTATAAAGGCATAGAGCCCGACAGCGTGCAGCACTATGACGAACTGTCATGCGTTGATGGTGGCTATGGGTTGCTCAAGCTGGAGGAGTTCATGCAAACGTTCATGAGCGTCCACAAATAGCAAGATATGATGTTACCCAGTAGCAGTTGCGGAGGCAGGACTCGTTCTTCATCGAGCGTCGTCGCAACGTCGCCGAAGGCGGTGGCGACATAAAGACGCGAGATAACTGCGACCGTAGGGCGCATGTGAGTGGCCTGCCCGCACGAAAAAAAGCCAGTCGAATGACTGGCTTTCTGAGTTGCGGAGGCAGGACTCGAACATGCGACCTCCAGGTTATGAGCCTGGCGAGCTACCAACTGCTCCACTCCGCGATGTTTATCGTTTTGCGGGTGCAAAGGTACTACTTATTTCCGACATACGCAAATTTTTATGCAGTTTTTTTCTTTTATGCCACTTTTTCAGCCCAAAAGTTTGGCCAATCCAAATAAAAAGCATACATTTGCACACCGTATCAGCAATGTGCAATGCAACAAAAGCATAGGAGGACAACAAAATGTCAATATCGAAGACCAGGCAACTTTTAGTAGATGTGGCACGCCAGCTGTTTGCAAAAAACGGGCTCGAGAACACAACAATGAACGATATTGCGCAGGCATCGGGAAAAGGCAGGCGCACGCTCTACACTTACTTCAAATCGAAGGAAGACATTTACTATGCTGTTATTGAAACCGAACTGGAGCGCCTGAGCGACAGGCTCGACGAAGTGGCTGCGAAAAAAATCAGCCCGCACGAAAAGGTGATAGAGCTGATCTACACACACCTGAACATGATTCGCGAGACGGTGGTGCGCAATGGCAATCTGCGCGCCGAGTTCTTCCGCAACATCTGGATGGTGGAAAAGGTGAGAAAGCACTTCGACCTGGCCGAGGTGGAACTGTTTCGCAAGGTGTTTGCCGAAGGAAAGGAAGATGGAGAGTTCGACATTGAGAACGTGAACCTGGTGGCCGACATCTGCCACTATTGCATCAAGGGCCTCGAGGTGCCCTACATCTATGGCCGCATAGCCCACGGCATGAAGGAGGAAGACACCAAGCCGCAGGTGGCCAAGTTTGTGTATGGCGCATTAGGAAAGCAAAAAACAACTATCAATCAATAAAAACAAAAGAAAAAAAAGAACATGGGATTACTCGAAGGTAAGACTGCACTGATCACAGGTGCAGCACGTGGCATTGGTAAAGCCATTGCACTGAAGTTTGCCGAAGAAGGTGCCAACATCGCCTTCACCGACCTGGAAGTGAACGAAGAGACCGAGCGCGAGATTGCAGCCAAGGGCGTGAAGGCCAAAAGCTATGCCTCTAACGCTGCCGACTTTGCACAGACCGAAGAGGTGGTGAAAGCCGTGAAAGATGAGTTTGGAAGCATCGACATCCTCGTGAACAATGCCGGCATCACCAAAGACGGCCTGATGCTGCGCATGACCGAGCAGCAATGGGATGCCGTGATTGCCGTCAACCTGAAGTCGGCCTTCAACTTCATCCATGCCTGTGTGCCCGTGATGATGCGCCAGCGTGCTGGTTCCATCATCAACATGGCATCGGTAGTGGGCGTTCATGGCAATGCCGGACAGGCCAACTATGCTGCCTCCAAGGCCGGACTCATCGCCCTGGCCAAGAGCATCGGACAAGAAATGGGACCCAAGGGCATTCGTGCCAACGCCATAGCTCCCGGCTTCATCGACACTGCCATGACGCAAGCCCTGCCCGACGAGGTGCGCAAGGAGTGGTGCAACAAGATTCCCCTGCGCCGTGGAGGCACCGTGGACGACATTGCCAACTGTGCCACCTTCCTGGCCAGCGACATGTCGAGCTACATCAGTGGCCAGGTCATCCAGGTGGATGGCGGCATGAACATGTAGCCGCATCACGCTGCCAGCTACACAGTGCAGCACAGGCAAGTAACTGGTTTAGCACCAATAAGTATATGGTTTAGCATTGCCAAACATGCTGTTTAGCAATGCTAAACCTAATAGTTTCCAAGCAAGAACCGCACGTCAACTGCATGCGCGCTCTTGCGCTGAGAACCGAAAAGAGAAGAAAAATCACGGATGCAAGTAGTCTACGAGGACAACCACCTTATTATTGTTTATAAGGAAAGTGGCGAAATTGTGCAAGGCGACAAGACCGGCGACCAGCCACTCTCCGACATAGTGAAGCAATATCTGAAAGAAAAATACCACAAGCCAGGCGAAGTGTTTCTGGGCGTGGTGCATCGGCTGGACCGCCCCGTGGCCGGTCTGGTGGTGTTTGCCCGCACGTCGAAAGCCCTGTCGCGGCTGAACAAGATGTTTGCCGAAGGGCAGGTGCACAAGACCTACTGGGCCATCACCAAGAACACACCACGCGAGCCCGAAGGCACGCTGACCCACTGGCTGGTGCGCAACGAGCAGCAGAACAAGAGCTATGCCCACAACACCGAGGTGCCACGCTCAAAGAAAGCCGTGCTTCACTATCAGGTCATAGGCCACTCCGACAACTACTGCCTGATAGAGGTGCAGCTGCTGACGGGTCGTCACCACCAGATACGCTGTCAGCTGGCCGCCATGGGCTGTCCCATCAAAGGCGACCTGAAGTATGGTGCTCCGCGCAGCAATCCCGACGGAAGCATCTCGCTCCTGTCTCACCGCGTAGAGTTCATCCACCCCGTGTCAAAGCTCCCCATCCTCCAAGAGTCCCCCCTACCCCACGACTCCCTGTGGCAAGCACTGGCAAAGACTTCCAGACAAACGCAGAACCCCGTCTGACCACATAGCAGTCGTCAGCCTTTTGAATACCGCAGCGTCCTTCCCTGCCACATAGATGCCTCCATTGGCCGTTACGACAACGCCAGGGGCAAACTTCATCACGTCCATAGCCTTTAATGTGCGGTCGGTCTCGATGGTGAATGTTCCATCGTCTTTCGTCACGGTTCCCATGATGAAAGCGGAATCGGCACGGTTGAGCAGTACGACGTTGACAAACGGTATCGGCTGTGATTGTTCGTCAATCACTCGGCCTGTAATGTTACCCTGTGCTTCTGCCAACATCGATATAATGGTAGTGAGAGAGGCTAAAATATATTTTAAATGTTTCATATTGACAAGCATTATTTTTTCGGTTGTGGCTGTGGCTGCGGTCTATAACGCGAGGGATTGTCATTGTCGCCCCAAATAGCTGCTTTGAGAAGTTCGCCAAGCGGCAGACCGATTTCCACCTTGTGTCGTTTCCCCACGTGGAAGTATGGGGTGACGATGGGTGAGGTAGTCCATCGGCCCGACATGGGATTGACATAGCGACGAGCTCCAACTTCAATGCCAAAGTTCTCGCTGAAACGGATATAGGCAAAGCCTCCAAAAGAAGTCGTGCTGACGTAAGGGCTGAAAGCTGGGGCCACGAGGGAATTCTGTGCATAGTAATAGCCGAAAGCATGGAGCGAGACGGCATTGGTAATGTCGTAGCCGATTGTGCCACCAATACCATATTGCGTGTAGAGTTGGCTCTGCATGGGCATCCAATACTTATTGGCAACGGCAGAGGCGACAAAATGCAACCGTCCGAAATCCTGATGGAGCGATACGGAACCAGTAGCCACGTCCATCAGACCCAACATCTGATTATTGCTGCCATAAACGATGACACTTGTGCCGTCCCATAGTTGATATGGCTTTAGGGCGGGCATTATCGGCAGCATGTAATTGCTTGTATGGTCGTAGCTGGATTGCAATAAAAGTAGTTCAGACTTTTGCAATTCAGAATACGGAACAATAGAACTGATGCGTAATGTGTCTGCCAATATGGGCTGATCAAAATGCAACGGCTGCATTTCGCTTCTTGTTGGAGAAACGTCTTGGCCTTCGACTTGGGCAGACGCTGCTATTGACGTGAAGGCAGTGAGTAGAGCCAATACAAATCTTAGTTGTTTCATTCTGATATACTAATATCCCATTCGCGAGGTGTCCACCAGCTTCTTCTGCTTCTCCTTGAAGTTGCCAATGCGGTAGATGGCGGTGAGGGAATAGTTAGTGTAGGGCATCCAGACGCACATGGTGTAGTCCTGATTGGCTATCGCAGAACGGGTGCTAATGTGGGCGTTCAGTATGTTTTCACCCTTGGCCACGAGGCTCCACTTGCCGTTCTTGGTAGTATAGCGGAGCGTGGCATTGAGCCG
>CACXUV010000099.1 GCA_902770845.1 uncultured Prevotellaceae bacterium | reverse complement strand
TCTTCCTGCTGTGCATCCTGTGGCGGAGGCAATTGGCGTGGCAGCCCTTTGTCGGAGTCCATGGAGGATGTGACAAGGAAAAAAATCAGCAGCATGAACGAAATGTCAGCTGTCGACGTGGTATTCAGTCGGGGCACGTTTCTCTTGGGGCGTTCAAACATCTTTCCTGCGTTTTAAGTTGAGCTTCCTGCCAATGCCCGACATGCCCAGCACCACCCCCACCACAGCCAGCACAATGAGTACCAGCGACGAAATGATGAGCGTGTCGGTCATGCGCAACCAAAAGGCATCACTGTAGGGCTTGCCATTGATCAGGATGGGACTGTCGTCGGCCAGCAAGCACCCCACGACCAGCGTGGCCACCAACAGGCCAAAGGCCACCCATGCAGCAGCCGAACCGCCACGAACCAACTGACGCGGATGGCGCAGCATAGACCACAGCATGAGCCCAACGGCCAGCGTGAGCAACACGTAGACGGTCCAAAGCAAGAGGTCGACAAACAAAGGCGATTCGTAGAAACTCATGATGACTGGCGCAGTTTGCGTTTCATGACAATATCGAGCAGCGTAATGGCCGACTCTTCCATCTGCGACGTAAGGTGTTCTATCTTTGAAAGAATATAGTTGTAGAACACTTGCAGAATGAGAGCCACAATAATGCCGAAGATGGTGGTAATCAGAGCCACCTTCATACCCTCAGCCACAATGGTGGGTCCAATGTCGCCTGCTTCCTGAATCTGGTCGAAAGCCATGACCATGCCAATCACCGTGCCCAGGAAGCCCAGCGAAGGGGCAATAGCAATGAAGAGCGTGATCCAGGAGCAACCCTTCTCAAGCTTGGCCGACTGCACCGAACCGTAGCTCACCACGGAGCGCTCCACCACGTCCATGGGCTCGTCGGCGTGCATCAGTCCCTGATAGCAAATCGAGGCCACAGGTCCACGCGTGTCGCGACACAATGCCTTGGCACCCTCAACGTCGCCTGCCTCCACCTTCTTGTCAATATCGGCCAACAGGCGTTTGGCGTCAATCTCGGAAAGCGTGAGATATATGATGCGCTCAATGCAAAAGGCCAAGCCCAACACCAAAGCCAGGGCCACGAGCGACATGAAGCCAGCCGAACCTTCTACAAACTTGGTCTTGAGCTGCTGGTGAAAGCCGTCTCCGCCCTGTTCTGCCATTTGCTCAATGGCGGCCATGTCGTCTTCGCCAATGAGCTCCTCTACGCTGCCACCTGCCAGCGAGTCGCCAGCCGCAGACACGGCGGCCGCAGGCACAGCACTTGCAGCGGTGTCGGGTTGAGAGCACACTGGCATGCCAAAAGCCACGAGCAGAGCCACGCCCCATACGAATCTCCTTATTTTCATAAATAGCTATTTCTTTAGCAACGAGGCCACATAGAGAATGACCACAGCACCCACGATGGCTGTGCCCAGCTGTCCCAACAAGCCACCCCATTCAATGCCCAGCTGACCGAAGAGCCAGCCACCCAGTGCACCGCCAAAGAGGCCCAGCAGCAAATTCATCAGGAAGCCAAAGCCACCACCTTTCATCAACTTGCCGGCACAGAAGCCAGCCAAACATCCAATAATGATAGAACCAATAATTCCTGTCATAATCTCTTTTGTTTTGATAATCGGGTGCAAAATTAAAAAAATAATATGAATAATGGAACGCGAATGCCAATTTATTCGTAACTTTGCCCCGAAAAAACTAAAAAAGATGGAACAAAGCGAGATCAACGAGGTGCTGCTGCGCAACGTGGGCCTGCTGTCGAAACAGGCCGCACGCGAAGAGGAAATGATGCCCAAAGGCTCAGCGCCGCTACCCGATGTAGACGAAGTGAAGCAAATCGTGAACCTGGTGAAAAGCATCATCTTCACCGACTACTTCTACCGTCGCCAACCCGAAGAGCAAATCCGTTCATTTTATATAGGTGGCAACATGGAAGACCTGTACACACTGCTGCGCCGACAAATTGCGCGCGGCCTGCAGTTCTGCGAGGAGTGTTGCGAAGAAGACGTGCTGCCCACAGCCGAAGAACTGGCACTGCGCTTCATTGACCAGCTGCCCGAGGTGAAGCGGCTGCTCTACACCGATGTGGAAGCAATGTTCCAGAACGACCCCGCCGCCACCAACTATGGCGAGGTGATTTACTGCTACCCCGTGGTGAACACCATGACTCACTATCGCATTGCCCACGTGCTGCACCAGATGCAGGTGCCCGTGATTCCACGCATCATCACCGAACAGGCCCATAGCAAGACGGGCATCGACATTCACCCCGGTGCCACCATCGGCGAATATTTTGCCATCGACCACGGCACGGGCGTGGTGGTGGGCGAGACATGCATCATTGGCAACCACGTGACGCTCTATCAAGGCGTGACACTGGGTGCCAAGAGTTTCAAATACGACGCCCAGGGCAACATGCTGAACGTGCCGCGCCATCCCATCATCGAAGACCATGTGACCATCTACTCAAACGCTTCCATCCTGGGGCGCATCACCATTGGCCACCATTCCGTGGTGGGAGGCAACATCTGGGTGACCCACGACCTGCCTCCCTACTCGCGCGTGCAACAGTCGAAAGCCATCGACACGGGCTTTCAGGGCGGCTTGGGCATTTAATCTTGCCCAGCCCCACCGCTTTTTGTTCAAAGCGCAAAGGTAGTTGCCATCAGAGTTTGCCGCCAACCACAAATTTTCTTCCTTCACTCACATAGATGCCTGGTTTCAGCTGCCAGGCATTTGTTTTGCGCCCCCACAGGTCGTAGACCACAGCCGATTGTTGCTGTTGCCTACTATCAGCCACAGGCACCAGGCCCGCCGACTCTTTTTGCAAAACACGGTGACGCAGGGCTGAGCGCACTGCATAGAAAGCAGGCTTCTTTGCAAGTCCCGCCGTGTAGAGCAGCGGACTGGATGACGAGCGCCAGCTGTCGTTGTCCTTCAGCCCCCATACCACCATGTAGGGACAGTTGTCGTTGTTGAGCACCACGTCTGTCACCACACGGTAGTTCAGGGCCTGTTGCTCCAGATTGGCCGCCGTGGTTGAGGAGATGCCCATGTCGAGCTCGGTAATGACGCAACGCAGGCCAGCCTCACCCATGCGGTGCACGGTGCCGGCAAGTTTGGCCGAATCGACCTGGCCCACAGAGAAGTGGCACTGCAGTCCGGCACCGTCTACGGGCACGCCATTCTTCTTCAGGCGCATCAGCAAGTTGTAGAAAGCCACCGACTTGGCCTTGCCCTGCAACTCCACGTCGTAGTCGTTCAGGTAGAGCAGCACGTCGGGGTCGGCACGGTGGGCATAGACGAAGGCCGAATCAATATAATCGTCGCCAATGGCCCGCTGCCAAACGGTGGGACGCAAGGTGTAAGCGTCGGGCTGGGTGCGAATGATGGACTGGTCGTCGTCAAGGCATTCGTTCACCACATCCCATTCCTTCACCTTGCCCTTGAAGTGCTTCATCACGGTTTCAATGTGGTCTTTCATGATGGCCAAGGCTTCCTGTCGGCTCCAGTTCTTGTCGTTTTTCTTGCCGTCGGAGCTGAGCCACTGCGGCTGCTGCATGTGCCACACCAGACAATGACCCCTGAGCTGCATCTGGTGACGCTGGGCAAAGTTCACGAGGTTGTCGGCAGCCCAGAAGCTGTATTCGCCCCGGTTGGGTTGCAGTGCATCCATCTTCATTTCGTTCTCAGGAGCCAGCAGGTTGAACTGAGCCGCAATCTCCTTGGTCTCGGCCAGGCTTTCGTTGGTAATGTCGGTTTTCCAGGTAGAGATGGCTGTGCCAATGAGCTTGCCGTTTTGCTGGGCATAGGTTCTGAGCGCCGTCTTGTCGGCCTGGTCATCGATGCCATCATCGTAGAAAGCCCCCATGGTCGACTGCGGTGTCTCGGGCTGCTCAGGGTCGTCGGGATTGTCTTCGCCAGCGTCGTCGTTCAGCGACACGAGGCGCAGTTTCAGCCGATAGGAGCCGTCCTGTTCCTCTTCTTCCAACTTCCACGTGTGGTGGGCAGGCTTCTGCAACTCAAAATGCCACTGGGCAGTCTTCTGATCTTTGGCTTTGGCCGTGAGCAGCACATACTCGGTGCCCACAGCGGGCGTGGCGTTCTCGTCGAGCGTGAGCGCCACCTGTGGCATCTTGCTGCTGGTCTGGAAATCTTCAGTCATGTCAGAGAACTTCACGCTGCCGGCCACATGCAGTTCGTCGGCACCCGTGGTTCCCACCTTGAAGCGCAGCACCGACGCGGGGTGCATCACCAAATGGGCACTCTTCGTGGGGGCAGCATAGTTCTGCAGTGTCAGCACGCCGGGAGCGCCATCGCCGGGCTCCACCGTGCCATAGTTGTCCACCGTGCCGCCAATGCTGCCCGTGCCCCCCAGCACACCGCCTTGAAACACATAGGCAATGGGGTCGGTATCAGTGGGTCGGGCTCCCAGTGCACCGCGCAACTTCTTGCTTTCGGCCTCAGCCCGGTCGTTGCACACCAGCACCCGCCCGGCCAAGACGCGCAGGGCAGCACTCAGATAGTTCTGATTGCCCGTGATGCGGTAGGTGCCCGTACCCTCCTTGATGAGTCCCAGAGGGTGGGTGTCGCTATAGTCGGGCGGTGCAATGGTGCCTGCCAGCGTGGCGCTGGTGTTCAGACAGCCCACCATGAAATAGGCTGCACGGGTGTTCTTCTTCATATAGCCCTGCACGGTCGACCCTTCTTCGGTCTGCAGTTCGCCAATGCGGAAGCCGGCGCCACTGGTGTTGGCCTCGCAGCAAATGGTGGCTCCACGGTGCAGCACCACATGGTTGGTCTGCATCGAGGTGTTCACCTTGCCCGACTTCACAGCTTCGGCCACATTCTCAGGCGAAAAGCTCTTGCCGCCATGAGCCAGCACTACGCCGTAGAAGCCCGCCGACGACGAGTTTTCGGGGAAGGGGTAGACGTGGATGTCGCCCCTGAAGCCGTTCCAGTTGGGCCATGCCGCCCCTTTTTCCGTGCCCAGATAGCAACGCTCGCCGCCTGCATAGAGATTGAGCGTGCCGCTGCCCGTGATGGTGGAACTGAAGTAGCAATAGCGTGCCATCTTCACATCGACGGCCTTGCCGGCCGCAATGGAAAATGTCTTGTCATAGCTCACGTATGAACTGGCGGTGTTGTTGCCGCTGATGTCGATGACCTCGTTCTGTGCAGTCCCAGTCAGAGCTTGGCACAGAAAGAGCGAAATGATTGGTAAGAAGTGTTTCATGGGTGCAAAGATAGCCAAAAAAGGCGACACATGCGGTCGTTGCATGTGTCGCTTTGTTTTCTATTTGTTGCATTTCGGCGTTGCAGCCCTATTGTGCAGCAAAGCAGTAGGTCTGTCCAGGCTGCGTCTCAACGTCGTATTCATAGACCGTGCGCAGGGGCAGCAGCTCGAAGCTGGTGAGTTCCGGCGAGCGCAGCGGTTGCCTGATGTCGGCCGGCTGCAACAGAGTGTTGGGACAAGCACCCGTGGCTTTCTTCAGTTCATTTCCTTTCAAGGGCACATAGGAGCGCAGCCGCAGCGTGCCGCCAATGGTGGAGCGCACCACTGCCGAAAGCAGCTTTCCTCCGTTCCACTCCATATCGACCACAAAGCCGCCACGGGCGCGCAGGCCCTTCACCTGACCGTTCTTCCACTCGTCGGGCAGTGCCGGAAGCAGGTGAACGGCACCGTCGTGGCTCTGAAGCAGCATTTCGCAGATGCCTGCCGACACACCAAAGTTGCCGTCGATCTGGAAGGGTGGATGGGCATCGAACAGATTAGGATAAGTGCGGCCTTGGGGATACTGGCCTGCCTTCGAGTCGTCGGGCAGCAAATGCAGCATGTTCTTGATGATCAGGAAGGCATGGTTACCGTCGAGCATGCGCGCCCAGAAGTTGGTCTTCCAGCCCAGGCTCCATCCCGTAGCCATGTCGCCACGCTGGTTGAGCGTGTTGGCAGCAGCCGTGAAGAGGTCGGGATGAGTGTAGGGCGAAATCTGGTTGGAGGGGTAAAGGCCGTAGAGCTGCGAGATGTGGCGATGCTCATCCTTGGGGTCGTCGCCGTCGATCATCCATTCTTGCAGCTGGCCATGGCGCCCAATCTGCATCGGTGCAATGTTTTCCAGCGCAAAGCGCACTTCCTCGGCAAACAGGCTGTCCTGCCCCAGTGTCTCGGCTGCCTTCAGCACCTGCGAGAACACGTCGAAGGCTATTTGGTTGTCCATGGTGGAACCGGCGCACACATTCGTGCCCTTGCCCTGCGGCCCGTGCTCGGGCGACACGGTCGGCACGGTGACGAGCCAGCCTGCAGCCTGCTTCACTTCGCCATTGGAGGGGTACACCTGCATGTAGTCGAGCAGGAATCGGGCAGCGCCCTTCATCACAGGATAGCAGTCGGCCAGGAACTGCTTGTCGCCCGTGAACAGGTAGTGCTGCCACAGGTGGGTGGTGAGCCAGGCGCCTCCCGTGGGGAACATGCCCCAGGGCGTGCCGTCTACGGGGCCTGCAATGCGCCACAGGTCGGTGTTGTGATGGGCCATCCAGCCATCGCAGCCATACATCTGGCGAGCTGTCTCGGCTCCGGTGACGCTCAGGTCGCGCACCATCGAGAACAGGGGCTGCTGTGTTTCCAGCAGGTTGCCCACCGTGGCTGGCCAGTAGTTCATCTCGGCGTTGATGTTGATGGTGTACTTCGAGTCCCAGGGAGCGTTCATCTTGTCGTTCCACACGCCTTGCAGATTGGCCGGTTGGCCACCGGGCTGCGAACTTGAAATGAGCAAATAGCGACCATACTGCATCATCAGGGCCACCAGGGCCAGGTCGCTGTTGTCTTGTTCAAAGGCACTGAGGCGCTGGTCGGTGGGCAACTGCGCATTCTTGCCTGCGGGCAATGTGAGGCTCACGCGCCCAAACTGCTCCTGATACTTTGCCACATGGCGATTCTGCAATTCGGGAAAACGCATGCGCTCTGCCAGGTCGAGGCGACGCTGGTTCTTGGCCAAGGCATTGCCACTCACGTCGTGATAGTTCACGAAGTTAGTGGCTGCAGCCACGTAGATGGTGACTTCGCTGGCATTCCGCACCACAATCGTAGAGTCGGGGAACGATATGTGGGCACCCATGCCTTCCACGCGCAGGCTGGCCTCACAGTGGGCTGTCAGTCCGGCCTTGATGCCTTCCTGACTGGCGCCCTGCACAGTGGCCTTCAGGCGTCCACCCACATTGCCCGACCCTTCGGTCAAGGCGCTCTGGCAGGAGTGCGCCGCCACAACACTGAAGGGCAACTGGCTCTGATAGGACAGCGTGAAACTGAGTGCACCTTCCTTGCTGGCCTTCAGATGCAGCACAATCACGCTGTCGGCCTGCGAGGCAAAGACGGTTTGCTCATAGCGCACGCCATTATATATATAAGAGGTGGTGGCTGTGGCCGTTTGCAGGTTGAGCTCACGCCGATAGTCAGTCACGCTATCGTGGCCCAGTTTCAACTGCAGACTGCCCATGGGCAGAAAGCGCATGCCGTGAGGACCTTTCACGAAGTGCTGGTCGAGGAGTTTGGCGGCATCACGTTCCTTGCCGGAAAAGATCAGGCGACGCACCTCGGCCAGGTACGGTCTCGACTCCATGCTGTTGTTCGAGTAGGGCTGGCCACTCCAGAAGGTCTCTTCGTTCAGTTGAATCTCTTCCACGTCGGTCTTGCCGTAGACCATGGCCCCCAGGAGCGAGTTGCCCACGGGCAGGGCTTCCAGCCAGTGGCTGGCCGGATGGTCGTACCACAAATTGTAAGACTGCGCACTGCACGACAGCATGCTCAGCATGCAGAGCGTCCATGTAAACAGATAGCGTTTCATAAGCATTTCCATCTAAATAGTTCTGAGTTTGCAAAGTTACGAAAAGTCGAGAGCAAAACAAAAGAATTAATTCTTTTTTTGCCGAGACGGAGTAATTTCGCCGTCGCAGACGGCAAAGATAAGAAAAAAAGTTGTTGTAACGAAGCGATTTTGGAAGATTAACGCAATTCGGCCTAAAATAAAGGCAAGACGGGGTAGAACGGGGAAGTTCAAATTTGGAC
>CACXUV010000098.1 GCA_902770845.1 uncultured Prevotellaceae bacterium | reverse complement strand
CCCGCCAGGGCTACTGGTCGTACAGCGGCGACGAGATGATCACCCAGGGCAACTTCGACGTGAGTCTGCGCTTGCCGCCAGTGCCTGTCGAGGGCGACTATCAGGTGCGCCTGGGCTATGCCGCCATGCAGGGCGTGCGCACCATTGCCCAGTTCTATTGGGGTGAGGATCCTATGCCCAAAAAGCCAGAGGACATTCCTGTCGACATGGACGTTCAGATGGACAACGCCGCCCTGCTGGGCACATCGTTCACCTTCCAGATTGAAGGCAGCGACGGCAAGACCACTGAGAAGCGCTACTCTGAGGTGCGCGAGCTGGCCAACAACGGCGACGAGGAGGCAATCGAACTCATTTCGAACGACCAGAAGGTGCTCAAGAACAAGGGCTACTATCGCGGAGCCTTTGGCTGTGGCTGTGGTCACACGGAAGGTGTGAAGCATCCGCAGAACAACAAGACCCACTTCTGCGACATTCCCCAGACCTTCCGCAAGGTCATTTGCGAGGAGCACATGGTGCCCGGCAAGGACTACTACATTCGCATTCGCAAAGCCACGAAGGTGAAGAAAGGCCGCGACGAGTGCATGCTCGACTACATTGAGGTGGTGCCCAAGAGCGTCTATGGCGTGAGCGACGGCGAGCAGAAGGAGGACGACCTCTAAGAATTGAGAATTATTTAGCGTTTTTAGAATTATGAATAGATTCATTCAATATAAAAAGGTGATGGGGCTGGCACTGGCCGCCCTCACCATCACGGCCTGCACCGACAAGTGGGACGACCACTACGAGGCCGGCTTGCCCGCCGAGGTGAATGCAGGCACGCTGTGGCAGGCCCTGGAGCAGAATCCCGAACTGAGCAACTTCTGCCGTGTGGCCGAGGCTACCGGATTCGACCGTTCGCTCAAAGGAAGCCAGGTGTTCACGGTGTTTGCGCCAACCAATGCCAACTTCAGCCAGCAGCAGGCCGACAATGTGATTGCCCTGTACAAGATGCAGAAGTACAAGGCAGAGACACTGGCCGATGCCGAAGCCAAGGAGGCACTTTATAACGACCCCGGCTATACGGGCACAAAAGACACGCTGCGCGATGCCATCAACGAAGCCATTGTGCAGTTCATGCAGAACCATGTGGCCCGTTACACCCACTCCGTGGCTCCCACCACGTCAGACTCGGTGGTCATGATGAACGGCAAGTATGTGGTGCTGACGCCCCAGACCTTTGGTGGCGAGCAGGTGCTCAGCAGCAACAAGCTCTATGAAAACGGCGTGCTCTTCACGCTCGACCGTCCTGTGGCCTATACGCACAACATCTTTGAGTACATGCGTACTGACAACAGTCTCGACAGTCTGACGGCGTTCTTCTACAGTCCCCACTTCTATCGCTACTACCTGAACGAGCGACTGAGCGTGGCCGGTGGTGTGATAGACGGAAAGACCTTCTATCTGGACGAAGTGATGAACATGGAGAACGAGTTGTTCCAGTTTATCGGTCCGATCAACGACGAGGACAGCACCTACTGGATGGTGGCTCCCACCAATGCGGTGTGGGACAGTCTGGTAACCGAGTATTCCCAGTATTTCAACTACAACGACGTTGTCGACAAGCGCGACTCGCTGCTTTGGGCCATGCCCCGTTTTGCCATTGTCGAAGGAACCCTCTTCAGCCGCACGCGCAACACCGACGCAATGCTGAAAGACTCCGCCATGTCGACCAATGCCGTTGAAAGGGATCGCCGCAAGCGCGCCTGGGGCCGTGAAGACCTGGCCTACTACCAGTATGAGAAGCCCATGGAGCCCGGCCACGTGCTCGACACCATGCAGACCGAGAACGTGGTGTGCAGCAATGGCTTGGTGTTCAAGACCTCAAAGTGGAACATTGACAAGCAGCAGACCTTCATGCGCGAAATTCGTGTAGAGGCTGAGACAGCCACCTCGCTCATCGACGAGAAGGCCACCAACAGGAACTTAGGCGTGAGAACGGTGACCAAGGGCAATCCTTTCTATGGCAAGGTGTCCGACAACCGCTATCTGGAGGTGAACGGTCGCAATGCCAACAGCAATCCTGTCATAGCATTCGACATTCCCGACGTGTTGTCGAATGTGGGCTACGACATCTATCTGGTCACAGTTCCTGCCGAAGCACTCGACACCACGTTCAATGCCACGACCCAGCGTCCCTCTTCGTTCCATGCCTTCATGGTCTATAAGGAGCAGAACGGACAGAGTCCCGACCTTCGCCAGGCCACTGAGGAAGATCTGACGCAGCGCAACGTGAAGGGTGTGAAAGACCTGGAGTTCTTTGATACCCGTGCTCATGTGCTCGACACGTTGCTGTTGGCCGAAGACTTCAAGTTCCCCACCTGCGCCTATGGTCTGTCAGACGGTCAGGTCTATCTGCGCTTGAACAGTGCATTGAGCGATGCCACGATCGATGACGAGTACAACTTCGACAACTACACCAACACACTCCGCATCGACTGCATTGTGCTTCGTCCTCACGAGGCCACCAAGGAGTAAGACAGAAGTAACGAACCTAAGAAACAAGATACGAACGATATGAAACGATATATCTTATTTGGACTATCACTGCTGATGGCGTTCCCCCTGAGTGTTGCTGCCCAGGACGAGGATGTGGACGAAGAGGTTGAAGCCCCCGTGCGCAAGGCCGTTCCCAAGAAAAAGCAGTATGAGACCCGCACCGTGAAAGGGCGTGTGGTCGATGCCAGCACCAATCAGCCCCTTTCGGGTGCCATTGTGCAGGCTGTGGAATTTGAAGGCTACAGTGTGCTGACCGAAGACGATGGCACCTACGAGCTGAAGTTGCCCATCTTTGCCACGTCGGTCTATGTGTCGTCGCCCGACTATAATGCAGTGCGCATTGGTCTGAGCCGTGACGAGCAGCAGGTCGATGCCCGTTTGCACACGGCCAATTTCGATGCCGACTATTCCAAGGATATGAATGTGCGCAGCGACTATACGGCCAGCGATTTCAAGTACACCAATGCCTTGAACATCAAGGACGAGATTCAGAAGCAGTTGGGTGCTTTTGCCTATACGCAGAATCACAATGCCACCCCCGGCGTGGGCGGTGTCATTTTCCTGCGTGGTCTGAACTCGCTCAACGTCAATGCCCAGCCCCTGGTGGTCATCGACGATGTGATTATAGACCAGCAGTATGGCCGTCCTGTGGTTCACGAAGGTCTTTACAACGACATTCTCTCCAACGTGAACCCCGCCGACATTGAGAGCGTCACCGTGCTGCGCAACGGCACGGCCCTCTACGGTGCCAAGGGCGGCAACGGCGTTATTCTCATCAAGACCAAGCGCAGTCACTCCATGGCCACCCGCATCACCGCTTCGGCTTCGGCCGGCATCACGCTGGAGCCCAAGTATCTGTCGATGATGAATGCCAGCCAGTATCGCACCTACGCTTCCGACCTGCTCAAGACCACTGGCACTCGCCTGAGCGATTTCCAGTTCCTGAACGAGAATCCCAGCTACTATTATTACAACCTGTATCACAACGACACCGACTGGAAAGACCTTGTGTATCGCACGGCAGTGACCCAGAACTACGGTATCAACGTGGAAGGCGGCGATGCCGTGGCCAACTACAACCTGTCGGTGGGCTACACCATGGCGCAGAGTTCGCTGAAGGAGAACGACCTGTCTCGCCTGAACATTCGCTTCAATACCGATATTTCGGTCACCAGCCGTCTCGATCTGAAGTTCGACGCATCGTTCAGCAACCAGACGCGCAGCCTGCGCGACGATGGTGCTCCTTCGGGCTACGACGAGCGCACCCCCACGTCGCCCTCGTTCCTGGCCTACGCCAAGAGTCCTTTCCTCAATGCCTATAGCTTTGGTCGTGGACTCTTCTCCGACAGCAAATGGGAAATTGCCGACGAAGCCTATCTGGACCAGGCCCTGAGCAACTACCCCCAGTACAACTGGCGACTGGGCAACCCCGCAGCCCTGAACGAGTATGCCGAGGGCGAAAACAAGAACCGCTTTGAAAACTCGATGCTCAACATTGCCGTGACGCCTAAGTTCACGTTCAATCCCCACCTGGCATTGCAGGAACACTTCAGCTACAACCTGGTGAACACCAACGAGAAGTACTATCTTCCCGTCAATGGCATGCCAGCCTACTATGTGGCATCCGTGGGCGCCAAGCGTGAAAACGAGGTGCGCTCGCTGTTCTCGCGCCAGAGTTCCATCATGAGCGACACCCGACTGATGTGGAACAACCGCTACAATGCCCACAGCATTGGCGTGTTTGGCGGTGTGCGCATCATGTGGGAGAGCTTCAAGCTGAACAACCAGATGGGCTACAACACCGGTTCCGACAAGACCCCGTTCATGAGTTCATCGCTGCTGAATGCCTCCACCGTGGGCAACACCGACAACTGGAACAGCATCACCTGGTATGCCCAGGCCGACTATAACTATCTGGGCCGCTACTACTTGCAGGCCAACCTCACCATGGACGGCTCTTCACGCTTTGGTCCGGACGCCGGACTGAAGCTGCTGAAGGCAGGCTGGGGCATCTTCCCGGGCGTGCAGGCATCGTGGGTGGTCACCAACGAGCCTTGGATGGCAGGTGTCAAGGGCATCAACTACCTGCGCCTGACGGCAGGCTTCGACGTGAGCGGCAACGACGACATCGACTACAATGCAGCCCGCAGCTATTTCCGCGCCCGTCAGTTCCTGCAGGGTGGCGACCGCGCCTCGGGTCTGTCGTTCGACGGCATTGGCAACGACGAAATTCAGTGGGAGACCACCCGTCGCTTCAATGTAGGCATGGAGGCCCACTTCATCGACAACCGTCTGGCTCTGAACCTGAACTACTTCCGTTCCACCACCGACAACCTGCTCACCTATCAGGCCCTGGGCTATCTCTCAGGTCTGGAGCAGAACTGGAGCAACGGCGGCAAGCTGCAGAACGAAGGCTTCGACGTTTCGTTCACCGCCAAGGTGCTGGCCCTGAAGGACTGGCAGTGGCAGCTGGGTGCCAGCGTGGGCCACTATAAGAACAAGATTACCGAGCTGGCCGACGGCGCACAGGAGCTGATGACCACCGCCTATGGTGCCACCATCCTGACGCGTGTGGGTCAGGCCGCCAACCTGTTCTATGGCTACCGCACCAATGGCGTCTATGCCACCGCAGCCGATGCAGCCCGGGAAGGGCTCTACATTCTGGGCAGCAACGGCATCACCCAGACCCCGTTCCAGGCAGGCGACATGCGCTTCGTCGATCTTTATGACGATGCCAGGTATCCCGGTCGCATCGACGAGAACGACCGCACCGTGATTGGCGATCCCAACCCCGACATCTACGGCAACATCTTCACGTCGCTCACCTGGAAGCGACTGAAGCTCGACGTGCGCTTCAACTACTCGCTGGGCAACGACGTCTACAACTACATGCGTGCACAGCTCGAAGGCGGTTCGCGCTTCATGAACCAGACCACCCACCTGCTGCAGCGCTGGCAGATCGAGGGTCAGCAGACCGACGTGCCCCGCATCAGTTTCCAGGACGAGATGGGCAACTCGCGCTTCAGCGACCGCTGGATTGAGGATGGCAGCTATCTGCGCCTGAAGACCGTGACGCTGAGCTACAACCTGCCCTTGAACTCGCAGTTCATTCAGGGCCTGCAGTTCTGGATTCAGGCCAACAATGTGTTCACACTCACCCGCTATCTGGGCAGCGATCCCGAGTTTGCTTCCACAGGATCGGTCCTGGGCCAGGGCATCGACCTGGGCCAGCTGCCTCAGAGCCGTTCGATTGTGGCAGGTGTGAAGATCAACCTGTAATGTGTGCTTCGCTAACGAATAACGAATAATTAATTATTGAAAAAAATATGATTAGTTTCAAGAACATATATTTCAGTAAGGCAGGTAGGTTGTGCTGCGGCATTGCTGCCGCTTTCCTGGTCACGGTGTCGTTCTCTTCCTGCGACGACTTCTTCGAGCAAGACTCCGATCACGTGATCTTTGCCGACAAGGACCACCTGAACAACGCCGTCGACACGATGTATTCCGTGGTGGGCATCATGAACAAGCTGCAGGCCCTGGCCGACCGCACCATCTTGTTGGGCGAGGTGCGTGGCGACTTGGTTGAGGTGACCGACGAAGCCTCGGCCGACCTGCGCCAGATTGCCCTGTTCGAAGTGGGCGACAGCAACGTCTACAACCAGCCGCGCGACTATTACGCCGTGATTAACAACTGCAACTACTTCATTGCCAAGGCCGACACCGCCCTGAAGAACAACCGCGACGAATACATCTTCCGCCGCGAGTATGCCGCCGTGAAGGCTTATCGCGCCTGGACCTACTTGCAGCTGGCCCTGGCCTATGGTCAGGTGCGCTACGTGACCGACCCCATCCTCACCAAGCAAGATGCCGATCGCGAAGACTCCTATCCCCTGCTGGGCATCAAAGACCTGTGCACGCGTCTCGTGGCCGATCTGGAGCCCCTTGTGCCCACCTATGCCAACGACTTCCCCGGCTATGGAAGCATTGCTGGCGTGAACACCCGTCTGCTCTACTTCCCGCTCTATGTCATGCTGGGCGAGCTGCAGCTGTGGGCCGCTTCGTCGAAGGAAGACTACTGGAAGGCAGCCGTCTTCTACTACAACTACCTTTCCACCCGCAACGGCATCAACACCGCCTATACCACAGGCAACGACCAGCTGCTGTGGACGACCGACAACAGTCTGCCCACGTCGTGGAACCGTCCTGCTACGGGCATTGGCAATGGCTACCTGGCCTATGTCAGCGAGTCTTATGGCACCAACAGTGAGCTCATCACCATGATTGCAGGCGACTCGGCCCGCGTCGACGGTAACTACAGCGAGCTGCGCAACATCTTCAACAGCACCACCTACAATGACTACAAGCCCAGCCTGCAGCCCTCCAGGGCCATTCAGGACATTTCCGAGGCTCAGTACTATTGCTTCGTGACCGACGATGAAGACACCCTCTATGCCCAGCGCGAGCTGAGCAAGAACCTCACGGGCGACCTGCGACTGGCCGATGCCTGGTTCACTCAGGAAAATGTGCTCAACGTAGACAGGAACGAGCGCGTGACCTATCAGAGCATTGAGAAGTATTGGTCTCGCAATGTCCACATCTGGCGTCGCCAAATGGTCTATCTCCACATGGCCGAGGCCCTGAACCGTGCCGGCTATCCGCGTTTTGCCTTCGAGATTCTGCAAGAAGGTTTGAGCGACAAGAACATTGCCCGCGACGTGTTGCCCTACTATTCGCAGAGCGACTCCACCCGCATTGTCAACACCTTCAGCTTCCCCAGCACGCTCTATGTGCTGGCCAAGGACCCCACCTACACGCAGAACACTCAGGGCATTCACAGCCGTGGTTCGGGCAACAGTGCTGCCAGCCAGTACTATCAGTTCCCCGAGTTCACTACAGCCGACTCGCTCGAGCTTCAGATCGACTCCATCGAGAAGCTCATCGTGACCGAGGGTGCCCTGGAGTTTGCCTTCGAGGGTCAGCGCTATTATGACCTGATGCGTGTGGCCTTGCGTCGCAACGATCCCGCCTTCCTGGCCGACCGCATCTATGCCCGTCGTGGCCAGGCTCACGTAGCCGAGGTGAAGAGCGAAATCAAGAAGAACCTCTACGACACCAGTTCCTGGTATCTCAGCTGGAAAGGCAAGCTGGGCTTGGGCAAGTAATGCTCCGCACACACGACTTTTAAAGACTAAGCATTTTTCATAAGCGGCTCCGCACTCAGGTAAAGTCCATACCTTGAGTGCGGAGTTTTTGTTATTTACGATTTGACGTCAAATCATAAATAATATCATTTGTGCAAAAAACAACTGCTGTGCGGTTCGTTTGCAATTAGGCCCCCGTTAGCACACAACGGGGGCCTAATTGCAACACAACGGGGGCCTAATTGCAACATAACGGGGCCCCCATTGCAACATAACGGGGCCCCCATTGCAAGCCAACCGCACAGCCGCATGGGTTCAAATTACAATGGAACCCCATTGCGCACTCAAAGCAGCAGGACATCTGTTCAAAAATAAAGGATGTTATCATCATAACGCTAATGACCGATTTGGGTTAAAATCACAATTTTTGGTTCGTTCAGCAGAAATTGCGAAATATATTTGCAGGAACAAATAAAAAGTATTATCTTTGCACCCGTTCAGTGGAATGAGGGGCTTGACAAGAGCCCCTCATTTCTGTTATAAACCAAATCATCTGATGATTACAAAGGACACAATCAAAACATTGGTGGAAGAGTGGCTCAAGAAGGGCGACTATTTCCTGGTAGACATTGTTATGGATGGCGACCGCATCGCCATCGAGATAGACCACGCCGATGGTGTGTGGATTGAAGACTGTGCCGAACTGAGCCGCTTCCTGCAAGAGAGCGTGGGCGACGAGCTGGGCGACTATGAACTTGAGGTGGGTTCGGCCGGTATTGGCCAGCCCTTCAAGGTGGAGCAGCAATACGTGAACCATGTGGGCGACGAGGTAGAAGTGCTGTTGGCCGACGGCAAAAAGCTCACGGGCACGCTGAAGAGCGTTGAGGGTCGCCAGTTTGTGGTGACTGTCAAGGAGAAGCAGATTCCCGAGGGAAAGAAGCGTCCTGTGCTGGTCGACGTAGACAAGGAGTTCTCGATGGACGAGGTGAAGTCGACCAAATATCTGCTGAATTTCAAGTGACAAAGCACCCCCGGAGATCTTGCCAAGGCAGGTATGCGCATGGCGGGAACGAACGGAGTGAGGGGGCCTGAACAAGCGCAGGCTCCTCTGAAAAAGTAAAAATTTTTTAATGGGTCTTGGTTCCCCGCTTGTTCAGACCCCAACCCCCTGATTCCGGGGGCTAAGAATAATGGCAACAAAGAAAGACGCGAAGGGCCCCTCAATGTTTGAGACCTTTCAGGATTTTAAAGAGACAAAGAACATTGATCGCACCACATTGGTGAGCGTGCTCGAAGAGAGCTTCCGCAACGTGCTGGCCAAGATGTTTGGCAGCGATGAGAATTTCGACGTGATCGTCAATCCCGACAAAGGCGACTTCGAGATTCACCGCAACCGCATTGTGGTGGCCGATGGCGAGGTGAAGGACGAGAACAAGGAGATTGCACTGACCGAGGCCCAGAAGATTGAGCCCGACTATGAGGTGGGCGAGGAAGTGAGCGAGCCCGTAGACTTTGCCAAGTTTGGCCGTCGTGCCATCCTGAATCTGCGCCAGACGCTGGCCTCGAAGATTCTGGAGCTGGACCACGATGCCCTGTATCAGAAGTACAAGGACAAGGTGGGCACCATCGTTTCGGGCGAGGTCTACCAGATGTGGAAGCGCGAAGTGCTCCTCATGGACGACGAGGGCAACGAGCTGCACCTGCCCAAGCAGGAGCAGATTCCGGCCGACAGCTATCGCAAGGGCGAGACCATCAGGGCCATCGTGAAGGAGGTGCAGAACGAGAACAACAACCCGCGCATCATCCTCTCGCGCACCAGTCCCGACTTCCTGAAGCGGCTGCTCGAGGCCGAGGTGCCCGAAATCAACGACGGCCTCATTGCCATTCGCCGTGTGGCCCGCATGCCGGGCGAGCGTGCCAAGGTGGCTGTGGAGAGCTTCGACGACCGCATCGACCCCGTGGGCGCATGCGTGGGTGTGAAAGGTTCGCGCGTGCATGGCATCGTGCGCGAGTTGCAGAACGAAAACATCGACGTGATCAACTTCTCCAACAACAACCAGCTCTTCATTCAGCGTGCCCTCTCGCCTGCCAAGGTCACCAGCATCACGCTCAACGAAGAGAACCGCAAGGCCGAAGTCTATCTGCAGCCAGAAGAAGTGAGCCTGGCCATTGGCAAGGGGGGCATGAACATCAAGCTGGCCTCGATGCTCACCGAATACACCATCGACGTGTTCCGTGTGGTGCCCGAAGGCGCTGCCGACGATGAAGACATCTACCTGGACGAGTTCAGCGACGAAATCGACCAGTGGGTCATCGATGCCATCAAGGCCATTGGCCTCGACACGGCCAAGGCTGTGATCAACGCACCGCGCGAAATGCTCATCGAGAAGGCCGATCTGGAAGAAGAAACCGTTGACCATCTGCTTGAAGTGCTGAAGGCCGAATTCGAGTAAAATTAAAAAATTGAAGAATTAAAAAATTAAAGAATCAGTCGTGGGGCACTGGTTCTGCGATTGATTAAGTATTTTGATTTTTTTAATTTTTAAACTTTTTAATTTTTAAATTTTACAAAATGGGAATAAGATTAAATAAAGTACTTACAGAACTGAATATAGGACTTCAGACGGCAGTTGATTTCCTGAAGAACAAGAAGAACCTGGGCGAAATTCGCGACGATGCCACCTCGAACACCAAGATCAGCGACCAGCAATACGACGCACTGGTGAGCGAGTTCAGCGGCGACAAGGCCGTGAAGAAGCAGGCTGCCAACCTCTTCCCCAAGAAAAAGGAGAAGAAGCCTGAGGGCATGGCCAAGACCCAGACCGAGGAAAAAATGGCCCAGCGCCAGCAGTTCACGCCCTTAGGCAAGATCGACCTGAGCACTGTGGGCAAGCCGGTCCATGCTGCTCCTGCGGCCCCTGCCCAGGAGAAACCGGCCGAGAAACCTCAGAACGCCGAACCCAAACCCGAGCCCAAGGCTGCTGCCGTGAGCCCAGCTCAGGAAAAGAAAGAAGAGAAGGTGGCTGTGGCTCCCAAGCCACAGCCCCAGCCCGAACCCCAGCCCGTGGCCGAGCCCGAACCCCAGCCCGTGGCCGAACCCAAGCCCGCAGCTCAGCCCGCAGCAACCGCAACGGAGCAGCAGACCGAGGTCAAGCCGGCCAGCAGCACCGAGATCTACACGCTGAAGAGCGAAGCCAAACTGGCTCCCAAGGTGAACGTGCTGGGCAAGATAGACCTTTCCACCATTAACCAGAGCACCCGTCCCAAGAAGAAGTCGAAGGAGGAGAAGCGCAAGCAGCGCGAGGAAAAGGCCGCCCAGAACGGCGAGAAGCGCAAGCGCGAGCGCATACGCACCGGCAAGGTGGACATTGAAGAGGCGGCCAAGCAGCAGAACCAGCAGTCGCAAGGCGGCGGAAAGAAGAAGAACAAGGGCGGCAACCAGAACTTCAGCGAGCAGAACCAGCAGGGCGGCGGCAAGAACAAGAAGAAAAACAAGCAGGCCCCCAAGCCCATTGAGCCCAATGAAGAGGATGTGGCACGCCAGGTGAAGGAGACGCTGGCCCGTCTCACCTCGAAGACCTCGCAGAACAAGAAGGGTGCCAAGTATCGCAAGGAGAAGCGCGATGCCGTGCAGGAGCGCATGAGCGAAGAGATGGCAGCCGAGGCAGCACAGAGCAAGGTGCTGAAGCTCACCGAGTTTGTGACCGTGTCGGAGCTGGCCACCATGATGAATGTGCCCGTGGTCAAGGTCATTGGCACCTGCATGTCCATTGGCATCATGGTGAGCATCAATCAGCGTCTTGATGCTGAGACCATCAATATCGTGGCCGAAGAGTTCGGCTTCACCACCGAATATGTCAGCGCCGAGGTGCAGAACGCCATTCAGGAAGAGGTCGACGACGAAAACGACCTGCTGCCACGCGCACCCATCGTGACCGTGATGGGCCATGTGGACCACGGCAAGACGTCGTTGCTCGACTACATCCGCAAGACCAACGTCATTGCAGGCGAGGCCGGCGGCATCACCCAGCACATTGGTGCCTACAACGTGACGCTGCCCGACGGACGCCAGATCACCTTTCTCGACACCCCTGGCCACGAAGCCTTCACGGCCATGCGTGCCCGTGGTGCACAGGTCACCGATATTGCCATCATCATCGTGGCAGCCGACGACTCGGTCATGCCCACCACCAAGGAGGCCATTGCCCATGCACAGGCAGCCAACGTGCCCATGGTGTTTGCCATCAACAAGATTGACAAGCCCGGAGCCAACCCCGACAAGATTCGCGAAGACCTGGCCAATATGAACCTGCTTGTGGAAGAGTGGGGTGGCAAGTACCAGTGCCAGGAAATATCGGCCAAGAAGGGCATTGGCGTCGAAGAGCTGCTCGAAAAGGTGCTGCTCGAGGCCGAAATGCTCGACCTCAAGGCCAATCCCAACCGCAAGGCCACGGGTTCCATCATCGAGTCGAGTCTTGACAAGGGGCGCGGCTACGTTTCCACCGTGCTTGTTTCCAACGGCACGCTCAAGGTGGGCGACGTGGTGATTGCCGGAACCAGCCATGGCAAGATCAAGGCCATGTTCAACGAGCGCAACGAGCGCATTCAGGAAGCCCGCCCCGCCCAGCCTGCCATCATCCTGGGACTGAACGGAGCCCCCACCGCCGGCGATGCTTTCCACGTGATGGACAGCGAGCAGGAAGCCCGCGAAATTGCCAACAAGCGCGAGCAGCTGGCCCGCGAGCAGGGACTGCGCACGCAAACCCGACTGACGCTCTCCGACATCAGCCACCGCATTGCCCTGGGCGAGTTCAAGGAGCTGAACCTCATTGTCAAGGGCGACACCGACGGTTCTATCGAGGCCCTGAGCGACTCGTTCATCAAGCTGTCTACCGAGAAAATCAAGGTGAACGTCATTCACAAGGCCGTGGGCCAGATTTCAGAAAACGACGTCACCCTGGCCGGTGCCTCCGATGCCATCATCATTGGCTTCCAGGTGCGTCCTTCGTCGGCAGCCCGCAAGCTGGCCGATACCGAAGGCGTCGAGATCAACACCTATTCCATCATCTACGATGCCATTGAAGACGTGCGCTCCACAATGGAAGGCATGCTCGACAAGATCATCAAGGAAGAGGTCACGGCTCAGGTCGAAGTGCGCGAGGTGTTCAAGATTTCCAAGATTGGCACCGTGGCCGGAGCCATGGTCACCGAAGGCAAGGTGCACCGTTCGGACAAGGCACGTCTGGTGCGCGACGGCATCGTGGTGTTCACCGGTGCCATCAACGCCCTGAAGCGCTACAAGGACGACGTGAAGGAGGTGGCCACCAACTTCGAGTGTGGTATCTCGCTCGTCAACTTCAACGACATTCAGGTGGGCGACATCATCGAAACCTTCCAGGAGGTTGAGGTGCAGCAGAAGCTGTAAGCAGACACTTTTTTATGAAACAGAAAAACTTTATTCTTACCATCCTTGTGGCCCTGGTTGCTGCCGTCATCACGCTTTCGTGCGGCGGTCGCACTCAGGCTCCACAAACGGATGAGGAAGTGGCTGCCGACAGCCAACTGCAGGTCACTTCCTACAAAAGAGCCGATTCAACCAAGTATGCCCACATCGGCCTTGAGATAGAACTGCCTCAGGGCAGTGATGCTGTCAGCACGGCCATTCGCCAGAAGCTGTTGCAGGTTATCGACGAGCGGCTCAGCCACGTCACTTCTTTTGAAGAAGAACGGTTCTTCCCGCCCTTCCAAGGCAACAGCGAAGACCTGGACGCGATGATTGACTACTACTACGACCAGTCGAAAGCCATCGTCTTCAACCAGTCGCAGGCCGATGCCGACGAGCGTGCAAAGTATATCACTGAGTCGACCGAAATGACGGAGGAAGAGAAGGCCGAGCGTCTGGCCGAAATACCCAGTTGGGAGTACGACTTCTCGCTGACCAAGATTGGCGAGACGGCCGACTATGTGGTCTTTCTCTCGCAGGATGTTTTCTATATGGGCGGTGCCCATGGTGGCATCAACGGCGATGGCTACCTCACCTTCAGCAAGGCCGACGGCAGTTTTGTCGACCGCATGATTGAGCCCAGCAGCGTGGCCGACATTCAGCCTCTGCTCGTGGAGGGCCTGCTGAGCTATTTCAGCACCGACGACGTGAAGCTGACCAAGGAACAGCTGATGGAACAGCTCGACATAGAAGGTGGGCAGATACCGCTTCCTGCCTATCAGCCGTACCCCACGGAAGAGGGCTTGGTCTTCGTCTATCAGCAGTACGAAATAGCCAGCTATGCCGCAGGCATGCCGTCGTTTGTGCTGCCTTATGCCCAGGCAGAACCTTTCCTGACGGCCCAGGGCAAGGCCGTGTGCCGCCAGTATCTTGAAAACAGCACTGAAAGCGGCAAGGCGGAAAAGTGAATCCGGCACACAGAGGGAGGTTGACCTTCTCCCAGATTTTTTATATCTTTGCGGCCTAAAAAGATACAAATGAGCAATAACAGCAACGAATTTGTGAAACAGGTGGCGGAGCAGAAATATGAGTTTGGCTTCACTACCGATGTGCATACCGACATTATAGAAAAGGGACTCAACGAAGACGTGGTGCGCCTCATTTCACAGAAAAAGGGCGAGCCAGACTGGATGTTGCAGTTTCGACTGAAAGCCTTTCATTACTGGAAAGAGCAGCAAGAACCACGCTGGGGTCACGTGCATGTGCCGCCCATCGACTATCAGGCCATCAGCTATTATGCCGACCCAATGGCGAAGAAGCCCTCGGGCAACGGAAAGATAGACCCGGAACTGGAAAAAACTTTCGACAAGCTGGGCATCCCCCTCGAGGAAAGACTGGCCCTGAGTGGCAACACCGCCGTTGATGCCATCATGGATTCGGTCTCGGTGAAGACCACTTTCAAGGAGGTGCTGCGCGAGAAAGGCGTTATTTGGCGACTTGGTGCGGCAGTATCTGGGCACGGTGGTGCCTTATAAGGACAACTTCTTCGCCGCGCTCAACTCGGCCGTGTTCAGCGACGGCTCGTTTGTCTATATTCCCAAGGGCGTGCGCTGTCCCATGGAACTCAGCTCCTACTTCCGCATCAATGCCAAGGGCACCGGCCAGTTTGAGCGCACGCTGATCGTGGCCGACGACGACAGCTATGTGTCTTACCTGGAAGGCTGCACCGCCCCCATGCGCGACGAGAACCAGTTGCATGCCGCCATCGTTGAAATTGTGGTGAAGGACAGGGCCGAAGTGAAATACTCCACCGTGCAGAACTGGTATCCCGGCGACGAGAACGGGCGCGGTGGTGTGCTCAACCTGGTGACCAAGCGTGGCGACTTGGTGCGGCGTCAGTTCGAAGTTGTCGTGGACCCAGGTGGAAACGGGCAGTGCCATCACCTGGAAGTATCCTTCCTGCATCCTCCGTGGCGACAACAGCACGGCCGAGTTCTATTCGGTTGCCGTGACCAACAACTATCAGGAGGCCGACACCGGCACGAAGATGATTCATCTGGGGCGCAACACCAAGAGCACCATCATATCGAAAGGCATCAGTGCCGGACACTCGCAGAACTCCTATCGCGGACTGGTGCGTGCTGCTGCCACGGCCGAGAACGCCCGCAACTATTCTTCGTGCGACTCGCTCCTGCTGGGCAGCAACTGTGGTGCCCACACCTTTCCTTATATGGATGTGAAGAATCCCACGGCCATCTTTGAGCACGAGGCAACCACCAGTAAGATTAGTGAAGACCAGCTGTTCTACTGCAATCAGCGTGGCATTCCCACGGAGCAAGCCGTGGGTCTTATCGTCAATGGCTATGCCAAGGACGTGCTCAACAAGCTTCCCATGGAGTTTGCCGTTGAGGCCCGAAAGCTGCTCTCAGTGTCGCTGGAGGGAACGGTGGGGTAGGCGCGGAAAATATCGAAATCACGAAATCCCGTAATTCCGTAATTCCGTAATAACGTAATTCCGTAATATCGTAATATCGAAATATCGTAATTCCGAAATCCCGAAAGCACCTAATCCCGCAATAACGTAATAACGACACCCCGAAAAAAATAACAAAAAAGAAAAAATGCTCGAAATCTCCCGCTTCAGCTATTATTGGTTAGACACCTGGGTCTTGGCCAATGTCATTCAGTTGGCAACGCAGGACTTCTGCACCCGCTTTCTGAATCAGACCAACGACCCTTGCGGGCGGTTATTCGATCAGATGACGATGGCAGCCCGGTCGGCACCGGCAAACATTGCTGAAGGCAACTCGCGCCACTCCACTTCGAAGGAGTCAGAGATGCGCCTTACCGATGTGGCTCGCGCCACGCTTGCCGAGCTGGCCAACGACTACCTGAACTGGTTGCTGCGGCGCGACAGCCTGCCTTGGTCGGTGACGTCGGCTGAATATCTGGCTGTGAACAGCATCAAACTGGACCGGCCCGACTATAAAGATGATGTGCTGTATCAGAGCAGCAAGCACATCTTGTCGCAGAAGCACAAGTTCGACTTATGGCTCACCAGTAGCGACTCGCTGATAGCTGCCAACTGCATGCTTGTGCTGTGCAATCGGCTTGTGCTGATGCTGAACCGTCAGATAGAGCGGCAGTTAGACACCTTCAAGGTTGAGGGTGGCTTCACCGAAAGTCTTACAGCCGAGCGACTGGCCTATCGCACCCAGCAGAGTCAGCAAGACGCTGCCCCCACCTGTCCCGTTTGTGGTCGTCCCATGATTAAGCGGGTGGCCAAGAAAGGCATCAATTCCGGCAAGGAGTTCTGGAGCTGCAGCGGCTACCCGCAATGTAATGGGACAAGGAATATTGGGTAAAAATGAAATCACGGAATGACGAAATGACGGAATGACGGAATGACGGAAAACCGTAATAACGTAATAACGAAATATCGTAATACCGTAATCTCGGCATAACGGCATAACGGCATAACGGCATAACGACAAAACGACATAACGGCATAACGACAAAACGACAAAACGAAAACCAAAAAATGTTAGAAGTCAAAAATCTGCACGCTCGCATAGGCGACAAGGAAATATTGAAAGGCATCGACCTTGTAATCAAGGATGGCGAAACGCATGCCATCATGGGCCCCAATGGCTCGGGCAAAAGCACGCTGAGTGCCGTGCTTGTGGGCAATCCGCTCTACGAAGTGACCGAAGGCGAAGTGTTCTTCGATGGCAAGAACCTGCTGGAAATGAAGCCCGAGGACCGCGCTCACGAGGGATTGTTCCTTTCGTTTCAGTACCCCATTGAGATTCCAGGCGTGCCCATGACCCAGTTCCTGAAGGCTGCCGTCAACGAAAAGCGCAAGTATCAGGGACTGCCCGAACTGAAAGCTTCGGAGTTTATGAAACTGATGCGTGAGAAGCAGAAGATTGTGCAGTTCGACAACAAGCTGGCCAATCGTTCGGTGAACGAAGGCTTCAGCGGCGGCGAGAAGAAACGGAACGAGATTTTCCAGATGGCCATGCTGGAACCAAAGCTGAGCATCCTCGACGAGACCGACTCAGGATTGGACGTCGATGCCATGCGCATTGTGGCCGAAGGAGTGAACATGCTGAAGACGCCTGCAACGTCGTGCATTGTGATCACCCACTACGACCGCCTGCTGGACATGATTCGTCCCGATGTGGTGCATGTGCTCTATCAGGGTCGCATCGTGAAGACCGCCGGTCCGGAGCTTGCGCAAGAGATTCAGGAGCGTGGTTATGACTGGATAAAGGAGGGACTATGAGCGAACAGCAATACATTGAGCTCTACCAGCAGTGTCGTCAAATGATTTTCGACCATTCCTGCAGTGTGCTGAATGCCGTGCGCGATGCTGCCTTTGAGCGGTTCTCGAAAAGTGGCTTTCCCACAAAGAAGGTGGAGCGCTATAAATACACCGACATTGAGAAGCTGCTGGCTCCCAATTACGGTGTGAACCTGAACAGGCTGCACATCCCCGTCGATCCGTATCAGGCATTCAAGTGCGATGTGCCCAATCTTTCCACGCTGCTCTATTTTGTGGTCAACGATGCGGTGTACAATGGTGAAAAGGCAGAGCCGCGTGGCGAGCGCATACCATTGGCCAATCCAAAGCTTCCGGAGGGAGTTTTCATCGGTTCGGTGAACGAACTGTTCTCTCGCAACGCTTCACTTGCCGCTTCCCTTTCGTCATACTACAACCAGCTGGCCTGCCAGGACGCCGATGCCATTACCGACCTGAACACCATGCTGGCGCAAGACTGCCTGCTGGTGTATGTGCCAAGGAATGTGGTGGCCGACAAGGCTGTGCAGATTATCAACATCCTGCGCAGCGATGTAGACCTGATGGCGAATCGCCGTGTGCTTGTGGTGGCCGAAGAGAATGCCGAAATAAAGCTGCTGTTCTGCGACCATGCAGCCGACGATCGCAACTTCCTGGCCACGCAGGTCATTGAAGTCTTTGCCGGAGCCAATGCCAAGATAGAGCTTTATTGCCTGGAAGAAACACATGCCAGGAACGTGAGGCTGAGCAATGTCTATGTGAAGCAGGAGCGCGACAGCAGTGTGAAGCACAACGTGATAACGCTGCACAACGGCGTTACCCGCAACAAGCTCGACCTGACGCTTGAGGGCGAAGGCGCAGCATGCCAGTTGGGTGGCTGTGTGATTGCCGATAAGCAGCAGCATGTAGACAACAACACGCTCATTGTGCACCAGGCACCCCACTGCACGTCGAATCAGCTCTACAAGTATGTGCTCGACGGCGAAGCAACGGGAGCCTTTGCCGGAAAAGTCTATGTGGCACCCGGGGCACAGAAGACCAGTTCGCAGATGACCAATCAGAACCTTACCTCGACCACGGAAGCCCGCATGTACACCCAGCCCATGTTGGAGATTTATGCCGACGACGTGAAGTGTGCCCATGGTTCAACGGTGGGTCAGCTCAGTGATGCGGCCCTGTTCTACATGCGGCAGCGCGGCATTCCCGAGAAAGAGGCGCGCATGCTGTTGCAGGTGGCCTTCATCCGCGAGGTGGTCGATCAGATAGACCTTGTTCCCCTGCGCGACCGTCTGCACCACCTCATCGACAAGCGTTTCCGTGGCGAGCTGAGCAAGTGCGAGGGTTGCAAGCTGTGCCGATAGAAGCGGCAGCATCACAGTGCGGCCATCAGGCAGCATGCCGGTAAAGCAGTAGAATCATTCGAAAAGCAAGAAAGACGATGTACGACATAAAGAAGATTCGTGAAGATTTCCCCATTCTTTCTCGGGAGATTTACGGTCGGCCACTGGTCTATTTAGACAATGCCGCCACCACCCAGAAACCCCTCCAGGTGCTCGATGCCATGCGCGAAGAGTATCTGAACGTGAATGCCAACGTGCATCGCGGTGTTCATTACCTTTCGCAGCAGGCCACCGACCTGCATGAAGCTGCGCGTGAAAAGGTGCGGCAGTTCATCCATGCGCGCAGCACGGCTGAGATTGTCTTCACCCGTGGCACCACAGAAGCCATCAACCTGGTGGCCCAGACGTTCTGTGAAAGTCAGATGAAGGAGGGCGACGAGGTGCTTGTCACCGACATGGAGCACCATTCCAACATTGTGCCTTGGCAGCTGCAGGCCCAGAAGCGTGGCATTGTGGTGCGTCACCTGCCCATCACCGATCGTGGCGAACTCTGTTGCGTAGACCGCGACAATGTCGCGGTGTACCTGACGGAGCGAACAAAACTGGTGGCCCTCTGCCATGTGAGCAACGTGCTGGGCACGGTGAATCCCGTTGAAGACATCATTCGTCAGGCCCACGAGCGCGGCATTCCCGTGCTGATTGATGCCGCACAGAGTGCGCCCCATATTCCCATCGATGTGCAGGCCATGGATTGCGACTTCCTTTGTTTCAGCGGACACAAGATGTATGGCCCCACAGGCATAGGCGTGCTTTATGGCAAGGAAGCCTGGCTCGACCGCTTGCCCCCCTATCAGGGTGGCGGCGAAATGATCGACCAGGTGTCGTGGGAGCGCACCACTTTTGAGCGTCCGCCCTTGAAGTTCGAGGCCGGCACACCCGACTATGTGGCCACCCACGGCCTGGCCACCGCCATCGATTACCTCGCCTCGGTGGGTCTTCACAATATCGCGGCCCACGAGCAGGAGTTGACCCGCTACTGCATGGAGCAGCTGAAAACCATCGATGGAATCAGGATTTTTGGTGAGTCCGAGCATAAGGATGCTGTGGTGAGCTTCCTGGTGGGCGATATTCACCACCTCGACATGGGCACGCTGCTCGACCGTTTGGGCATAGCCGTGCGCACAGGCCACCACTGCGCCCATCCGCTCATGCAGCGCCTGGGCATCACCGGCACCGTGCGTGCCTCGTTTGCGCTCTACAACACAAAAGAAGAAGTGGATGCCCTGGTTGCAGGCATCCACCGTGTGAGTCGCATGTTCTAATTCTTTCACTTTCCTTCCGCATGCTTTCGGGCCGTCCGTTTCCAGGCTTTACAGCACCTTCTTGCACCCCAGCAGAGCCTTCACCAGCCAGAAAGCGCACAGCAGTCGCACCAGCCACGGTGCGTCGGCGGGCATGATGGTCATCACGAAGGCAGCCTGAGCGTTCAGCAAGTGCAGCGTCTGTCGGATGTTCAGTTCTCGCTCCAGCACCTTATTATAATATAGCGTGAGCTGCTTCAGCGGTTGGTTCAGCACTGTGGCCACCATGTTCAGCATGGTGTCGGTCTTCTGTTCGCGGGCAAAGATGGTAGTTTCGTTGTTCATAATCATGAGTTTTTATTTGTTGTTAATTGTTTCTGGGTGCAAAATAAAGGTTTTAGTGTGCACAAAAAGTTCACAAACAAAACTTTGTGTG
>CACXUV010000097.1 GCA_902770845.1 uncultured Prevotellaceae bacterium | reverse complement strand
GCCATCAGCGAGCACATCGAGTTTGCCGGTGTTCACAGTGGCGATGCCACCATCCAGTTTCCGCCGCAGAAGCTCTATGTGGAGACGGTGCGCCGCATTAAGCGCATCTCGCGCCAGATAGCCAAGGCACTGCACATCAACGGGCCGTTCAACATTCAGTACATGGCGCGCGACAACGACATCCTGGTCATCGAGTGCAATCTGCGCGCCTCGCGTTCGTTCCCCTTCGTGAGCAAGGTGCTCAAGCTGAACCTCATCGACCTGGCCACACGCGTCATGCTGGGCATGCCCGTGGAGAAGCCCCATAAGAACCTCTTCGATCTCGACTATGTGGGCATCAAGGCCAGTCAGTTCTCCTTCAACCGCTTGCAGAAGGCCGACCCCGTGCTGGGTGTCGACATGGCTTCGACGGGCGAGGTGGGCTGCATTGGCGACAACACCGACACAGCCTTGCTCAAGGCCATGCTCTCCGTGGGCCAGCGCATTCCAAAGAAAACCGTGCTGCTCTCCACCGGTGGTGCCAAGCAGAAGGCCGAGATGCTCGATGCCGCCCGCATGCTGGTGGAGCATGGCTATGAACTGTATGCCACGGGGGGCACGTCGAAGTATCTCACCGACAACGGCATTGCCAACACCCTGGTGCACTGGCCCAGCGAGACCGACCAGCAGCCGCAGGCACTGCAGTTGCTGCACGACCACAAGATCGACATGGTGGTCAATATTCCCAAAGACCTGACCACCCACGAACTGACCAATGGCTACAAGATTCGTCGTGCGGCTATCGACCTGAACGTGCCGCTCATCACCAACAGTCGGTTGGCGTCGGCCTTCATCCATGCCTTCTGCACTGTGCCTGTAGAAAAAATAGGCATCAAGTCATGGGCAGAGTATAAGTAAGGCAGTGATTCTTGCTACATGAAAAAATCACAATATCACGCCACTTGACAGTCAGTCATTTATGGCGTGATATTGTGATTTTGTTTTTCTTTATTCTATTTTGTGGCCCTTTTCCAGGTCTGCGTTTCATACAAGAAGCCAATGTAGCCTCTCACCTTCAGTTCCTTGCCCTCCAGCCAGATGGAGCACTTATAGTTCTTGCCGTTCTTGGGGTTGTAAATCTTTCCGCCCTCCCATTTGTCTTTCTTCTTTGTCAGGCCACTGAGAATGTTCACGCCCATGAGCTTACGGCTTCGCAGTTTCTCGTCAGTGTTGTGAATGTCCTTTGTTTCCGGCCCTTTCTGCAGCCACACGATTTTACCGTTCACCTTGTCGCCGGCTTTGTATATTTCCACTTGGGCGTCGCCAGCTTCAGTCACCCATTTCCCTAAGAAATCCTGTGCATAGCCGCTTGCTGTAATCAGCATGAGGGCCATGCTTGCTAAAATCTTTTTCATACTTTGCATGTTGTTTTTTAAGAATCGTCGGCAAAATTACAAAAAGTCGAGAGCAGAGCAAAAGATTTTATTCTTTTTTTGGCGAGACAGAGTGATTTTATCTTGCCGAGCGGATGATTGCAAGTTGAAAAAATGAAGTTCATGTTGCAAGTCATTAGAATATCAAAGCATCAAGAAACACGGTCTGAACAAGCGCGAGAATCGCTTCGCGGTCAGTAAAAATATTTTTGCCCGAAATTCCTGAGTTATGAGGGTGGTTCGTAAGTGCCTGTAATACAGACGTCTGTGCGAATCTTGCCGAACGGCACTCTTTTGTCGCCTTGCAACGGAGGCCCCATTGCCCCACAACGGAGCCCCCGTTGCAAGTAAACGGGGCGGCGATTGCGGTGCAAAAGTGGCCTTTCTGGCACGCAACGGGGCTCCCGTTGTGCCTCATGTTGGTGCAGGCAAGCAGGCAAGAAGCTGCTGATGGGGCGAAAAAGGTGGCGGCAGCGTTCTATTTTGCAATTTTTTTTTGTAAAGATTATCGAAAAAATGGAGGTCGTTTCACGATGAAGTGTTTTGATCTTTTTTGATCCTTTTTGTTAAGTTTTGATCAATTGCAGGTTTTCTCAGGCTTTTGAGCTACTTTTGCAAAAGCATGAAGAAGTACAGCATAGAAGTGTTGGAGGTGCTGAGTCGCATCGTGGAAGTGGAAGCCTCAGCAGAAGAGGATGCCATAGAGCAGGTGAGGCAGATGTATCGGAAGTGCGATATTGTGCTGGATGATTCAGATTACAAACTGACAGAAATAAGCGTGAAGGATGAAAAATCGGAGTGAGTGCTTGTAGTTTTCGAAAGAATCAACTAACTTTGCACCGCTTTTGATATTCATCGTGAGCGCAAAACATTGTGGAAATTAGATAGCAGTATCTAAATTCGAAGAGACTTTTAACGAAAACAGTCCACCAAACTAACAGTAGTTACAGAGAGTCTCAGGGAATGTGGATACGCCTATCCTGTATAGGCGTACCCCCTTCCTTTCCATCTCTCTGTATGGGCTTCTGTGGTGGACGGCCTTCGTTAGGAGTTGGAAAACGGAGGAGGTGCGCTTTCTTTTTGTCCACATCATAGCGACAAAAAGACGATGAGTAAGGAAGCAAAGCCCTTCTTGAAATGGGCTGGAGGCAAAGGACAACTGTTATCACAACTCGGCGAACATCTGCCCAAGGACTTGCGTGGGCAGGCGTTTACCTATATTGAACCATTTGTGGGTGGCGGTGCGATGCTGTTTTACATGCTCCGCACATTTCCTCATATTGCGCGTGCTGTTATCAACGATGTCAATCCGTATCTGATGACAGCCTATCGCGTTGTCAGGAATCAGCCAAACGAGTTGATACAGAGGCTCTTGGAACTGGAACGTGAATATTTTTCTCAACAGGGAGAAGAGCAGAAGAAAGAATTCTATCTCAGCGTGCGTAACATTTTCAATGAGAAACAGCTTGATGATATAGACCGAACAAAATATCTGTTGTTCCTGAATCGCACTTGCTTCAACGGTCTCTATCGCGTGAATGCAAAAGGAAAGTTTAATGTGCCGTTTGGGCGTAATCTTCATCCAGCGATATGCAATGCCGAAACGATTCTGGCAGATAGCGAAGCACTGAACCGCACTGATGTGGCCATTCTGAATGGCGATTATGAACTGACGGTAGATGAAATGCAGGAGGGACTGAATTTCTTTTATTTCGACCCTCCCTATCGTCCGCTCAATGCCACATCGAGTTTTAACTCATATTCAAAGGAAAATTTCGATGACGAAGAGCAAATTCGTCTGCGCGACTTCTGTGCACGCCTTCACGAGCAGCCAAACGTCAGGTGGATGCTCAGCAATGCCGACTGCTCAGCAAAAAATCCTGAGGACACGTTCTTTGAAGACAACTATGCTGAATTCAACATCTTTCGCGTCTATGCCTCTCGCGCCATCAATGCCAATCCAAACAAACGTGGAAAACTAACAGAACTATTGATCAGAAACTATGAATAAGGATTTTGACCTGTTTATGAGCCAGCTGGCAGAAACGAATGCCACGCTTGATTTCTACACGGACTTCTCTAAAACAAAGGAGAATGTTCGGAGCATCGAGATAAAGCTGAACACGCTTAATTATCTGATAGGCAAAGAAGATCTGGCTGCGGCTGTGAAGGAGTTGTGGGAAAACGACAAACGTGTTTTCAGCATACTCGACATATTGATTGCAACGCGTCAAGACCAGCATAAGAAGTATTTGGATGATATGGGCAAGCCACATTTTGTGCATGAGTTGCTGAATAGCTATGAAGGTGTCATGAAGTTCTTGAACGAAACGGGCTTGTCCGATGTTCTTCGGAATAAGGATGTCAAGAACCTTGTTGACTATGTTTTTGGTGTTGAAGTGGGCCTCGATACCCATGCAAGGAAAAACAGAAGCGGCGACATTACAGAAATGCTGTTGCACCGCATCTTGACGGCTAACGGAATTGAGCACAGAATGGAAGTGTATTCACATGAGTTTCCTGCAATTCAGAAGGCTTTGGGAACAGACGAAAAACGATTTGATTTTGTGATTGAGACGAAGCATTGTACCTATCTTGTTGAGGTTAATTTCTATAATGGTGGAGGGTCCAAGCCCAATGAAGTGGCTCGTGCATATCGGGAACTGTCGCCTATTGTCAATGAGGTGGAAGGGTTTGAATTTGTCTGGGTGACTGATGGTCAAGGATGGAAGTCGGCACGGAATAAGCTCGAAGAGGCTTACTGCGAAATAGACCGGATGTACAACTTCGAGTCGTTGGGAAGTTTCTTGGAAGAGATCAAGATGGAGAACAGACAATGATAGTGCCTTATTACAAATCGGCCAACCACGATTTCAATTTGATTTGTGGCGATACGTTCAGGCTGCTGCCTCAGTTCAGTTTTCGGTTCGACATGATATTTGCCGATCCACCTTATTTCCTTTCAAGTGGCGGCATCAGCGTGCAGAGTGGAAAGGTGGTTTGTGTGGATAAAGGCGCTTGGGACAAAAGTTTGTCGCCGGAGGAAATGAATGCCTTCAACATGGAATGGCTCTCGCTTTGCAGAGAGAAATTGAAAGATAATGGTACAATATGGATTTCAGGCACATATCATAACATCTTTTCGGTGGCTGATTGCCTGAACCATTTGGGCTATAAGATTCTCAATGTGATAACATGGGTCAAGACCAATCCACCGCCCAATATCTCATGTCGCTATTTTACCTATTCAACAGAGTTTATTGTTTGGGCTCGAAAGAGCAAGAAAGTGCCTCACTATTACAATTATGATTTGATGAAGCATATCAATGGAGGCACACAGATGACAGATGTGTGGCGACTGCCGGCTGTTGCTCCTTGGGAGAAAAAATGTACGAAGCATCCCACACAGAAGCCCTTGGGATTGTTGAGCCGTATCATCATGGCATCAACAGAAGCTGACGCTTGGATTCTTGATCCATTTGCCGGTAGCAGTACCACAGGAATTGCCGCCAATCTCTTGGGGCGTCGCTTCTTAGGCATAGAACGCGAAGAGGTGTTTGCTGCCATCAGCAAGGCGCGTCGCGAAGAGATTGAGGATGGCAGAACGTTTGCCAGCTATAGGCGTAAGATTCCTGATATTGTGAAAACTGAGGACATGCAGACGGAGATATACTGTTGTCATGAAACAGTTCCTGTCATGCCATTGCCGTTCCTCAGCTGAATGGTAAAACACTATTCGTGCCCTATTGTTTCTTTCCGCAGGAATTCCTCCCACTGTCCCTTGTAGCCGTTGAACACGTTGATGTCTACGGCACCGTGGATGCCTTGCACATAACCATCGGCCGACAGTTGCCAGAGAGCCAGATGCACGTCGGGCTTGTATTCGCCATAGCGGGCAATCCATATCAGGTAGTTCTCTTTCAGGTCGGGGGCGGCATCCAGATATTTGCGCACAAAACGCTGGTTCACGTAGAGTAGGGGGCGAGTGCCTGTGCGCTGCTCCACAATTCTTATCCATGTGCGAATCTCTCTGAACAGTGCCTCGGTGCCCCCCATTCTCCGAATGAGATAGTCGCTTGGCTCAATGTCGAGCATGGGTGGCAGATCGCCATGATTGAACGATGCCTTGCTCAGGAAGTAGTTGGCCTGCAGTCGGGCGCTCTGCCTGGTCGAGAAGAAATGGTAGGCACCGGTGCGGATGCCTTTCTTGCGTGCAGCGGCATGGTCGGCTGCAAAGTAGCGGTTGTAGATGGAAATGCCTTCGGTGGCTTTGATGTAGACAAACGAAACGGGATAGTCTACCACGCCTGCCACGCGCCGGTGGGTGTTGTGGCCCAGGCTCATGATGCGCATGTTTCGCCAGCTGATGTTGAATCGTCTGCGTCCCTGTTCGTGCTGGTAGCGTGAGATGTCGATGCCGTAGATTCGGTCGCTGGTGTGCTGCATGCGCTCACCCACGAAGCGTCCGTTCTTCCAGGTGCCGGCCTGCAGATTGGTTGGCGAGACATAGAAGCCGAAACCGTGGAGCAGGTCGTGTTCGAAGTGGCCTTCATAGTAGACAGCGTTGGCAGAACGCAGCGAGCCATGGCCATGAGCCATGCCATAGCGGTTGAACTGTCCGGCATAAATGCTTGTCGAATCAATTCTGATGCCTTGCACCAACGTGTCGCCCTGCCATGTGCCAAACACCATACGGCCGCAGGCATCACGGTCGAAGCCCGTTCCCTGCCGGGGAATCGTCTTCAGACGCAGCATGCCGATGGGGGTTGCGGGGCTGTGTGGCATGTAGACAGCCAGCAGCGAATCGCCCTGTTCGTCGTATCGGGCCACCATGTCGAATCCCTCGTCGTCTACGTTGTGGCGGCTCAGGTAGTATTCCAGTTCTTTCTTGATTTGGCGTTGCAGTTCGTTGCTGCGTGACGTGTCACGTTTGACAGGTGGAGTATATATGGAATCGGTGCTGGCAGGGGGTGTCTGTGCATTGGTGTTCTTGTCGTTTTCTGACTGACACGCCATGACAGCAAGCATAGTCAAGGTGATAATTAACAGTTTCTTTTGCATAATGGCTGCAAAATTACGAAGAAATGTTAATAATCGGCATTTTCTTTCGTGAAAGTTTATCTGCACCATTCAAAAAGTGTAATTTTGCAAAGTCAAGGTTGCAATTTTATGATTATGGAGATAGAAAGCAGTATTAATTTTCAGGAAGTGCACGAGGCCTTCACCACCAAGCAGGCCATCGACGAGGCAAAGCGTTGTTTGCACTGCAAGGTGCCCCAGTGCCGGAAGGGCTGTCCCATTGAAAACGACATTCCCGCCTTTACCGAAGCTCTCTCGATGGGCAACATTGGTCAGGCCATGAGCATCATCAACGAGCGTTCCAATCTGCCTGCAATCTGCGGCAGGGTGTGCCCTCATGAAAAGCAGTGTCAGGGTCACTGTGTGCTGGGCAAGAAAGGCCAGCCCATACAGATTGGCAAACTGGAACAGTTCATTGCCGACTTTGATACCGACATGGAACTCATTCGTGAGCGATTGCCGCAGAAGACGCGTGGCCGTGTGGCCGTTATAGGCTCAGGCCCTGCTGGTCTCACGGTGGCAGGCGACCTGGCGCGTCAGGGATTCAGCATCACTATTTTTGAGGCACAGGAAGAAGCCGGTGGCGTGCTGATGTATGGCATTCCCGAGTATCGTTTGCCCAAGGCCATCGTGCGCAAGGAAATTGAGAAGATTCTGGCTTTGGGAGTAGAGATACACCTGAACACCACCGTGGGAAGAAATGGAATCACAGTCGATTCTCTTTTTTATGAGGGCTTTGATGCTATCTTTATTGGCACAGGCACGTCGGTGCCGCAGAATATGAACCAGACGCCTGGTGCCCAACTGCGCGGTGTCAACCAGTCGACCTACCTCCTGCATCAGGTCAATGTGTTCAACGAAGGAGCCATCGGACGCGACATGGTTCCTGTAGACGAAGGCGAACGTGTGGCTGTCATTGGCGGAGGCAACGTGGCAATGGATGCTGCACGCACGGCTATCCGACTGGGTGCTAAAGTCACCGTTCTTTACAGGCGCACGCGGGAAGAAATGCCTGCCATTGAAAGCGAATATCAGGAGGCCGTGGCCGAGGGCGTGGAGTTCTGGTGGCAAACATCGTGCACGGAGTTCATTGGCGAGAACGGACGACTGAAAGCCTTGCGCCTGCAAGCACCCGATGGCGAGCGTGTGGAACCTTTCAGTCGCGTGTTTCTGGCCATTGGTTCGCGTCCGGCCAATCGCATCGTGTCAACAACCGAGGGCATTGAGGTTGATGAGAAAGGCTATGTGCGCACGGTCGAGCGTCCGTTTGGCATGACCACACGCCGTGGTGTGTTTGCTGGGGGCGATGTGGTTCACAGACCCCAGACGGTGGTGCTGGCCATGAAGGCTGCCAAAGAAGTGGCAGCAGGCATTGCCCAGTATGTTGATGCTGTGAAATTGCTGCAGATTTGCCCGGAATAGTGTTTTGTCTGCAAAGAAAATGACCCTGAAAAGGGCGAAAAATAAGAAAAATGATGTTTTTTTGAAAAAAAAGTTCGAAAAAGTTTTGTCAGTTCAAAAATTGCAACCGCAAAACAAAAGGATGGCTCCCTAGCTCAACTGAATAGAGCATCTGACTACGGATCAGAAGGTTGTGGGTTTGAATCCCGCGGGAGTCACTAAAAAGATAAGGTTCTCATTCGTGAGAACCTTTTTTCATTGTATGTCAAGCGTCATGAAGCGAATTGCTGTTCTTCTTTTCCTGTTTGCGGCCGTGCTGCAGACCAGTGCAATGGTATGGCACAATGAAAAAGGCCGTCGACACATGCTCAAACCACGTGTCGACGGCACCTTCGTCTTGTCGCTACAGCCTTGCGAATCGGTATTCCTTACGTTTCCCCGCAGTGCATGTAGACCGTGAAAAACATTTACTTCTTATAGCTATGCAAAGGCCACGGTGAGACCTGCCATGACAATGCTGACCATTGACATGAGCTTGATGAGGATGTTAAGGCTGGGGCCGCTGGTGTCCTTGAAAGGATCGCCCACGGTGTCGCCCACGATGCAGGCTTTATGAGCAAACGAGCCTTTGCCGCCAAAGGCGCCTTCCTCGATATTCTTCTTGGCATTGTCCCATGCACCACCGGCATTGGCCATGAACACCGCCAGCGTGAAGCCGCCTGCCAGACCGCCAACAAGCAGTCCCAGTACGCCGGCTACACCCAGCACCATGCCCACAACAATGGGAATGATGATGGCCAGCACCGACGGAATGATCATTTCGTGCTGGGCAGCACGGGTCGATATTTCTACGCAGCGACCGTAGTCGGGGGTGCCAGTACCTTCCAGAATGCCTGCAATTTCGCGGAACTGTCGGCGCACCTCCTCCACCATCTCACGGCCTCCATCGTCATGCCGCAGAACAAGAAGGCTGCCATGGCCCCGATGAAAGCACCCACCAGAACCTTGGGGTTCATCAGGTTCACCTGGAAGTAGTTCATGAAGTCGGGTATGGTGGCGTCGGTGGCAGCGATGATGTCGCCACTCACGTTGGTCAGCGTTTGTCCGGCACGCGTCATGGCAATCTTGATTTCTTCGATATATGAGGCCAGTAGTGCCAGGGCCGTGAGTGCGGCAGAGCCAATGGCAAAGCCCTTGCCAGTGGCAGCTGTGGTGTTGCCCAATGCGTCGAGGGCATCGGTGCGGTGGCGCACTTCTTCGCCCAGATTCGACATTTCGGCGTTGCCGCCGGCATTGTCAGCAATGGGACCATAAGCGTCGGTGGCCAGAGTGATGCCCAGTGTGGAGAGCATGCCCACGGCGGCAATGCCAATGCCGTAGAGACCGTGAGACAGGCT
>CACXUV010000096.1 GCA_902770845.1 uncultured Prevotellaceae bacterium | reverse complement strand
GCCGTCACTCCCGAGTGGCAGATGATTAACCGTAACGACAAATGATTGAGTCTCAATTCAACAGGAAGAACCTTCAGGCAACGATATTGCTTGCCCTCGTGGGGCTTGCGCCATTGTGCTTTTCTTCTTTCCGCCGACTTGACATCCTGATAGGAGTCGGTGTGTTTCTCGGTTCCACCGTTGTGTTTCTGTTGGGATATGGTGCTTGGCTGAAGCGCATCACGGTACTGAGTGATGGCTTGGAGGTGAAAAGCGTGCTCCTTCCCTTCTGGAAACGCTTCTACCGCTTTGCCGAGTTCGACTATTCCGAACTTTGCCACACCCGTCAGGGCGAGGTGTTGAGGCTCATCAAAGATGGCAGGCGGGTTGTCTCTGTTTCCTCCTTTCTTTATCAGAACTATGAGTGCATCTGGCAATCTATTGCTGTAAAAGGCAAGGAACAATTCTCAGTACGTGAAACTGCTGAGGTCATTTCTGAGTATAAATTGTCGCGCATTTATATTGCTGGAGGCTTTTTCGGATTGTTGACATTCTTGATGGCGTTGATGCCTTTAGGCCAGTATTGGGAAGGTAAGGACGTTACGTGGGGGCTAATCCTTTTTTCGCTCTTGGGAGCGCTGTTTTTCGGCACGTTGTTTCTGGGCGTACTATTCCCTTGTCAGCGCATCACGGTGTGGCAGGGGCAGATTGACGTGCGTCGACTGTTGTGGCCGTTTCGGGTGAAGCACTATCAGCTGGCCGATTTCGATGGTTGCTATTATGTGACTGCAAAGCACGACTATTTCGGTCTCAAAGAAGATGAGATGCGTTGGCTTGTGAAAAACGGCAAGGTGGTCATTGATATGCAAGAAGATGTCTACAGAAACTTCGAGGCATTAAAGAATGCCACGCAGACAAACTTCCTGGGACAGTTGGAACTAACGACCATTCAGATAATGAAGTATAGTTTAGGAAAAAAGATACAGCTATGAAAAAAATATTATTGTTAGGCTCAGGCGAACTGGGCAAAGAGTTTGTGATTGCCGCCATGCGTGCCGGCCAGTATGTAATTGCTTGCGATCGCTATGACAATGCCCCTGCCATGCAGGTGGCCGACGAGCGCGAGGTCTTTTCAATGCTCGACGGCGACGCCCTTGAGGCTGTGGTGCGCAAGCATCAGCCAGACATCATTGTGCCTGAGATTGAGGCCATCCGCACTGAGCGTCTCTTCAAGTTTGAGGAAGAGGGCATTCAGGTTGTTCCGTCGGCTCGGGCCGTCAACTACACCATGAACCGCCGCGCCATCCGCGACCTCGCTTCTAAGGAACTGGGCCTGCGCACGGCCAAGTATTTCTATGCCAAGACGTTCGACGAGTTCAAGCGTGCTGCCGACGAGATTGGCTTCCCCTGTGTGGTGAAGCCCCTCATGTCATCGAGTGGTCACGGGCAGAGCTACGTTCACAACGACGACGAGCTGGAGCAGGCTTTCCGCGAGGCTATGGAAGGCAGCCGTGGCGACGTGAAGGAGGTGATTATCGAAGAGTTCATCGACTTCGACTCTGAGTTCACCCTGCTCACTGTAACCCAACAGCACGGCTGGCCCACGCTGTTCTGTCCGCCCATCGGACATGTGCAGAAGGGCGGTGACTATCGCGAGTCGTGGCAACCCTACAAGATTAGCGATGAGGCACTGAAACAGGCGCAGATGATGGCCGACAAGGTGACAAAGGCGCTCACGGGTGCTGGCATCTGGGGCGTTGAGTTCTTCCTGACCAGGCAGGGCGAAGTGATCTTCAGCGAGCTGTCACCCCGTCCGCACGACACGGGCATGGTCACGCTGGGCCACACCACCAACCTTTCGGAGTTCGAACTGCACTTCCGTGCCGTCATGGGACTGCCCATTCCGGCCATCCATCTGGAGCATGCCGGTGCTTCGGCCGTGATTCTTTCGCCCACTGAGGCTTCCACACCTGTGGACCGTTCGCTCCTGCCCTACAATCTGGATGAGGCTTTGCTGGAAGACCGCACGCGCATTCGCATCTTCGGAAAGCCCGAGGCCCACAAGGGGCGTCGCATGGGCGTGGTGCTGTGCTATGGTGAGGTGGGCGACGATGTGGAAGCGCTGCGCACAAAAGCCAAGCGACTGGCTAAGACCGTGCTGGGAACCGATCCTTATGCCGATCTGCGCCACTAAGCAACCTGTTTCGTGAGACTGCATGTTTGAGATAAGGCGATACACACCCGACAAGGCCGAAGAGTGGAACCGCTTCGTGGCAACTTCGAAGAACGCAACGTTCCTGCTCGACCGCCGTTACATGGACTATCACTCCGACCGGTTCCATGACCATTCGCTCATGGTCTACCGGCGGGGTAAGCTCTATGCGCTGCTGCCTGCCAATGAGGCCGACCACGTGTTCTGTTCACATCAGGGGCTGACCTATGGCGGCCTGCTCATGAACGAGAAGGCCACGGCGGCCGAGGTGGTGACCATCTTCAGACTGCTGAACGAGCAACTGGCTCAGGAGGGGTTCTGCAAGGTGCTCTACAAGCCCACGCCTTGGATTTATCATCGTCAGCCGGCTGAAGAAGACCTCTACGCCATTGTGGAGGTGTGTGGAGCCAGGCTCACGGCAAGAAGTCTTTCGTCGGCCATTGGAAGCCACTGTCGCAACCCGTGGTATCGCATTCGTGAGTGCGGAGCCCGACATGCGCAGCAGGCTGGCATCAGCATTGAGAAGACCAGCGACTTTGCTCCTTTCTGGCAAATCTTGAGCGACAACCTGCAAGAACGCTATGAACTGAAGCCTGTGCACACACTGGAAGAGATGCAGCTGTTGCACAGCAGGTTTCCCGAAAACATTGTGCTGATGGTTGCCAAGGACGGCGGACAAACGCTGGGGGGAACCGTGCTCTATGTGACCGACACCCTGGTTCACTCACAGTACATTGCTGCCAGCAGGCAGGGAAAGCAGGCCCATGTGCTCGATCTGTTGTTTCAGCACGTGGTTGGGCAGTCGCTTCAGCAGCATGCGTGGTTCGACTTCGGCATTTCCACCGAGGAACATGGCTCTTATCTCAACGAACAACTGATCTATCAGAAGGAAGGCTTTGGCGGTCGTGGCGTGTGCTACGACTGGTATGAATGGGATCTTCCTTCCAAGTAGTAATTATGAACGCGCGCGTAGCGTCCCTGAAAACTCATGGCTCTGATGACAAAAGATGTGGTGGCCCTCCTGCGCCCTGAACAGTGGGTCAAGAATCTGTTCGTGGCCTTGCCGCTGTTTTTCAGTGGCAAGATGATGCAGGCATCCTACTGGGACTCTGTGCTGTGGGCTTTCGTGGCATTCTCGTTGGCGGCCAGTGGCATTTATGTGGTCAACGACATTATCGATGCTGAGCAGGACCGCCTGCATCCTGAGAAGTGCCGTCGCCCCATGGCGCGCCGAGCCGTGAGCTGTTCTGTTGCGGTGGGTGTTGCAGTGGTTTTGCTGTCGGGCTCGCTGGTCATGTCGTGGTGGCTCACAGGCTGGCACACTGCCTGCATGGTGGCAGCTTATGCCGTGTTGAACCTGGCTTACTGCTTCAAGCTGAAACAAGTGGCGGTGCTCGATGTGCTTGTCATTGCACTGGGCTTTGTGCTGAGGCTGTTGGCTGGTGGCGTTGCAACTGGCATTGTTGTTTCACACTGGCTGGTCATGATGACTTTTCTGCTCACGCTGTTCCTGGCATTGGCCAAACGGCGCGACGATGTAATCATCTTTGAGCGCCAGGGCGTGAAGGCCCGTGGCAACGTTACACACTACAACCTGGCTTTCATCAACCAGGCCATGAGTGTCATGGCTTCGGTCATGATTGTTTGCTATGTCATGTACACTGTCAGTCCCGAGGTTACGCAGCGTCTGCACACGTCTTACCTCTACGCCACCACCTTGTTTGTTGTGGCTGGTGTCATTCGCTACATGCAGATAGCGGCGGTTGAAGAGAAAAGCGGGAATCCCACAAAGGTGTTGCTTCACGACAGGTTTGTGCAGTGTTGTGTGTTGGGATGGGCGCTCTCCTTCTTCATGATTCTTTATGTGTAGGCCCGTATGGAAATGAAAAGCATTGCGGTGTTCGATTTTGACGGCACACTGACTACCAGGGACACGCTGTTTCAGTTCATTCGTTTCGTGAAGGGAACGCCGGCTTTCTGCTGGGGGCTTTTTTGCTGTTCTCCGTTCTTGTTGGCCTTGGCATTGCACCTATATCCTAATGGGAAAGCCAAGCAGCGTTTCTTTGCTCATTTCTTCAAAGGTATGGATTATGAGCGTTTCTGCGAGTATGGGGTGGCATTTGCACCATGTGTCAATTCCATGCTCAGAGCAACTACGGTGCAGCAGTTGCGTGAGCATTTGTTGGCAGGGCATGGAGTCTACGTCGTTACGGCCAGCATCGAGGAGTGGGTGCGCCCCTGGTGCCAGTCGCTGGGCGTTACGGGAGTTGTGGGCACGAAAGTGGAAGTGGCCGACGGCATACTGACGGGTCGTTTCTGCACTCCTAACTGCTATGGCAAGGAGAAGGTACGTCGTTTTCTGGAAATAGCACCGCCGCGTTCGTCGTTTGTACTGACGGCTTATGGAGACAGTCGTGGTGACGAACCGTTATTGCAGTTGGCCGACTTTGCCGTTAGGGTGGGCTGATGTTGGCTTTTTGCGCTATCTGAGCTTGCTGTTGGCTGGCACAACTTCCTTGCAGTGCTGGCTGACGAGAATTTGGCAAACGCTGTCTTCCCACACCACGTGGTAGTCGTTCTTCTTGATGAACTGCTGTATCAACACAATCTTCTGGTTCTTGTGCAAATAGCTTTCCTTGGCATGGGCGTTGTTCCAGTCGGGGTAGGGTTGCAACCAGTGGGGAATCATGGTCTTCTCTCTGACCATGATGGGCAGTTTGTGCCCCTTGGCTTCTGCCAGGTCGAAGTGGCGTTTCATGTTGCTGGGATCGTAGCTCCACACCCATGGATTGCCCAGATAAGGCCGTGTCTGCGTGAGAAAGTGCAGCATGGGCATATTTTGAAAGCACAGTAGTTCGTCGCCAGGTTTCACGTAGTGCGACAGTTCTTGCAGAATGGTGTCCAGTTCTTGGCTGTTCTGAGCTGTGGTGAAGGTTGTGGCCAGCGATGCTGCTGGTAAATATGTCTTGTCGGTTCGCAAGCCTTCGTCGAAATAGCACGTCTTCAGGATGTGCTTGCCTCCGCGCAGAGCAAAGGCCAGCACCAGCAGCATGCTGGCTGTGCCCAGGGCGAAGCGCAGCTTCGGGTGGTCTCCCATGTGCGAAATCCATCGTCCCAGCATGCCGATAGTAAAGGGCGTTGCCAGGTAAACACAGTTCTCGCCCATGTTTTCTATGCCGAAGTCGCTTCCCAGTGGCAGCAGATGCAGAATCAGCAGCGACAGACAGGCCAGATAGACATAGGCGGGCTGGTGTCGTCGGCTGAAGACAACCCACAGGCTGGTGAGCGTGCCCAGGAAATATATAATATAGGTGTTGTAGGTGTAGCCAGCCGTGAAGACGGTGAGGTAGACCGACAAATAGGTGGTGGCCATCGACGACAGGTTGTGGGTGCTGGCTGAATCGGAGGCTGCGGAGAAACCGCCTTCGACAGCCGAAAGGAAGATGCTGAGGTGGCCCAGCAACAGCATGAGCAGCAGTACCGACAGCACGCCTGCTGCAAATCCGATGATGGCTGTTGCACCCAGTTTCAGACTTGTGCGCACGTCGCGTTGGAACATGTAGTGGGGAATGAGCAGCACAATCATTCCCACAAGTGTCACGTTGGGTAGTCGTACAAACGTGTTCCACCCAATCAGCAGGCCGCTCAGCAACATCCACGCCGGATTGTTCTTGCTGAGCGCTCGAAACAGGGCGAAGGCGGCGCAAACACTCAGCAGGGCTGTCAGGTAGTTGTGATAGAACACCATGATGCCGTAGTAGCTGCACAGGTAGGACAAGAAGAGACCCAGGAAGATGAGCCAGCGGTTGAGGTAGGGACAGAGCAGTCGCCACACCACAAGTGCTGTGAGTGTGAGTACCAGCCCAGTGAGAAGGCGAAAGGCGTAGATGCCGCCCCAGCCGAAAAGGCTGTTCCACATGCCGCCAACAAGATTGGTCAGGTAATAAAGAAACAGATATTCCACCGACTCGGGATCGTTGAATATCTGTTGGAATCCAGTTAAGCTCCAGCCTTCGTCAAACATGTCGAACCCCTGCGCGCCCACAATGGCGTGGTAGAGCATGGTGAACGTGATGAGCAGTGTGGCGAAAGCGCGGTCGGATAGGGTGGGGCGCGCTGCAGTGGGACAGAACATGATGGTGCGGTGGCGCTATTTTAGTTTTCTGGCAGCAGCACCACCGTGACGCTGCGGGCAGCCTGTGCTCCCATGACCAGCACCTGGGCTATGTCGGCTGTCTTCGACGGGCCGCTGATGAAGGTGCCGTAGCCATAGTCGTTGAATTCGATTCGCTTATAAGCCTCGTGCATGTTGTTCACAATTTGATTTTTTGGCAGCAAGATGACCAGGTTTTCCGAAATAAAGCACACTGCCTTTTCCTTCATGGTCTGCGGAATCCAGATGCAGCCGTTTTCTGCAACCCCAAACATGCCGCGAACAACACCGACGTCGGTTCCATTCAGGGCTTGGGCGCTTTCCACTGTGTCGGGATTGCGGGTGGCAATGGAAATTTCGGGCAGGTTCGACGCAATCTCATGGGCATCGGGATACAATTTCTTTATCAGGGCGTTGAGATCTTCGCCTACTTTGGCTTCTATGACCTTGCCGCCGACTTTTTCGCTCATGTCAGCAAATTGCTGCAAGGGATTGTCATAGCAGATGGCTTTGATGTCGCTCAGGTCGGGCATGTCGTAACCGGTTTTACCGCTTTGCCCATCGGAGAACCGTTCTCCTATGTTGGCACGGATTCTCTTCAGAATATCTTCTTTTGTGCTCATTTCTTGTCTATCTCTTTAAATAAGGTGTGGAAGGGCTTCTTGGGGAACTTCATCATTTCATGGCCAGTAGCCCAGGGGTTCAGACTGCTGTTCATGATGAATGGGGGAAGCCAGTTTGCCATGTGTGCCATGTTGGTGGCTGCATTGTAGATGCTTTCGTGGCCATAGACGAAACTCATGCCTTTGCACATCAGTTCCTTTTCTTTGTTGGCAGTGCCAAATTCGTCGAGCTGCTGTCGCCATTTGTAGATTTGGTCACCCAGGTCTATCTTTACAGGGCAAAGGCTCTGGCAACTCAGACACAGGGTGCAGGCCGACACGTTTCCGGAATGTTTGTTTGGATTGCGCAGCATGCCCAGGTTGATGCCGATGGGGCCAGGGATGAAGTAGCTGTAGCTGTAACCTCCGCTACGGCGATATACTGGGCATGTGTTCATACATGAACCGCAGCGAATGCATTTGAGCGATTCCCAATGTTCTGGGTTGCCAATCCACTCACTTCGACCGTTGTCTACAAGCACAATGTGCATTTGGCTCGCGGTGGGGCGAGCTTTGCGGAAATGACTGGTGTAGGTGGTGGTGGGCTGGCCTGTGCCTGCACGGCAAAGCATGCGCTGGAACACTGCCAGACAGTCGTAGTTGGGAATCACTTTTTCAAGGCCAATGGCTGCAATGTGCAGTTTGGGACATGAGGTGGACATATCGGCATTTCCTTCGTTGGTGCACACCACAATGTCGCCTGTTTCGGCAATGCCGAAATTGGCACCAGTCATTCCTGCATCGGCTGTAAGGAACTCGTTGCGCAGGCTCAGACGGGCCTTATAAGTAAGATAGGTGGGATCGTGGTTGCCTTTTTCGTCGCTGATGCCTTTTTCTTCAAAGAGTTCGCCCACGTCGTCATGGTTCAGGTGAATGGCTGGCATCACGATGTGACTGGGCTTTTGACCTTTCAGCTGAATGATGCGCTCGCCCAGATCGGTCTCTACAACTTCTATACCATGGGCTTCCAGATAGGGATTCATCTCGCATTCCTCTGTCAGCATCGACTTCGATTTCACCATTTTCTTCACTCCGTACTCTTTCAGAATGCTGTAAACAATCTCATTGAATTCCTGAGCATCTTTTGCCCAGTGCACCACGGCACCGTTCTTTTCGGCATTGTTGCTGAACTGTTCAAGGTATTCATCTAAGTGGGTGATAGTGTGCTGCTTAATGGCTGAAGCC
>CACXUV010000095.1 GCA_902770845.1 uncultured Prevotellaceae bacterium | reverse complement strand
TGTTACGCCAAAAGTTGCTATAGATAGAGAATCACTCTATAAAAAGAAGTTCGGAACAAGAGAACACGGATATAATGAGAACTGAACAAAAATGAAGGACTTTGCAGCAATAGACTTTGAGACGGCTAATAATGAACGGTCTTCGGTTTGTTCCGTTGGAATCGTCATTGTTCGCAACGGAGAGATGGTAGATTCGTTCTACTCTCTCATTCAGCCTGAGCCGAACTATTATAACTACTGGTGCAGCCAGGTGCATGGACTGTGCCGTGCCGACACCGACGATGCCCCCGTCTTTCCAAAGGTGTGGGCACAGATAGAGCCGCTGATCAAGGGACTGCCCCTGGTGGCCCACAACAAGCCTTTCGACGAGGGTTGCCTGAAAGCCGTGTTTCGCGTCTATCAGATGGACTACCCTGACTATGAGTTTTACGACACGCTTGCCGCCGCGCGCCGCGCCTTCCGCTATCTGGCCAATCACCAACTGCACACCGTTGCCGCCGAATGCGGCTACCAGCTAAAGAACCATCACCATGCGCTTGCCGACGCGGAGGCTTGTGCCTGGATTGCAAGAGAAATATTGTAGCAAAGGGGAGGGGGAATAATAGCCGAAGAAAAAGAGCAACATGGCGGAACACTCGCTGAAACGACAATTGAAGGTGCTGACCATCCCGGTGTTTATCGAGATGGCGCTTGTGATGCTACTGGGGGCTGTCGACACGGTGATGCTGAGCCGCTACAGCGACAACAGCGTGGCTGCCGTGGGACTGGACAACCAACTGATGAATCTGGTGTTTCTGGTCTACCAGTTCTTCTCGATGGGTGCAGCCATTCTCTGTGCACAGTACATCGGGGCCGGACTGCACAAGCGGTTGGTGCAGGTGGTGGGAATGGCACTGGCAGTGAACCTGATGCTCGGACTGGTGGTCAGCGCGCTGCTGTTTCTCTATGCAGAACCTCTGTTGCTACTGATGGGGCTGCGGCCCGAACTGATGCCCGACGGGCTCATCTATCTGCGGCTGACGGGGGCGTTGTCGTTCTTTCAGGCCCTCTCGCTCACCTTGTCTGCCTCGCTGCGCAGTGCCGACAAGGTGGTCTATCCCATGGTGGTGACGGGCATCGTCAACGTGCTGAACATTGCTGGCAACTATGCCCTCATCTTTGGACGCTGGGGCTGTCCGCAACTGGGCGTAGAAGGTGCTGCCATTGCCACCGCCGCCAGCCGCGCCGTGGCCACAGTGCTGCTGACGGTCATCCACTTCCGCAAGCACATTCCACGCTTTCCACTCTGCTATTTCCGTCCGATGCCATGGCAGGAGCTGCGCAATCTGCTGCACATTGGCATTCCCGCCATGAGCGAAAACATTTCCTACAACCTGTCGCAGGTGGTGGTCACCTTCTTTATTAACCAGATTGGCAATGAGGCGTTGGCGGCACGAACCTACTGTGCCAACATGATCATGTTTGTCTATCTTTTCTGTATCAGCATCACGCAGGGGGGCGACATTCTCGTGGGACACCTTGTGGGACAGCAACGACATCAGGCGGCCTATGTGTTGGGCAACTATTTCTTCCGTTGGTCCATGGTGATCACACTTTGCGGCTCAGCCCTCCTGGCTCTCATGGGCAGGAGCATTCTGGGCTTCTTCACCACCAATCCCGAGATTATCGCCATGGGTGTTTGGGTGCTCATCATCGACTGGTTCCTGGAGATAGGCCGCACGTCGAACATCTTTGCCGTCAGCACCCTGCGTGCCACAGGCGATGCCTTCTATCCTGTTGTCATTGGCATCATCTTCAACTGGACGATTGCTGTAGGACTGAGTTATGTCATAGGCATTCCGCTGGGCTATGGCTTGGTGGGCATGTGGGTGGCCTTTGCACTCGACGAGAACATACGTGGCATCATCCTCATGCGCCGATGGCGGTCTGGGATATGGAGAAAGAAGGGGTTTGTAGCAGCGCAGAAAAAAGTGGAAAAACGCAACACTACATCAACCAAATAAAAAAAATGAGAGTTTGCCACGTCCTTCTTGTCAGAATAAGAAGATGGCGGTGGCAAACTCTCAGCTCCCGGTTCTGAAGGTTCAGAGCTTAAACCCAAATCGGGTTAAATGAGGTTGTTGCGTTCTATGTCTTTAAAGTAGCGATAGGTGCCCACTTTCAGTTCGTCGCAAGCGGCATCGTCGGCCACGATGATGCCGTGCTGGTGCAGCTGCAAGGCACTGATGGTCCACATGTGGTTCACGCTGCCTTCGACGGCGGCCTGCAGGGCGCGGCACTTGGCATGTCCGTTCACCAGGATCATCACTTCCTTGGCGGCCATCACGGTGCCCACGCCCACGGTGAGGGCCGTCTTGGGCACTTTGTTGATGTCGTTGTCGAAGAAACGCGAGTTGGCTATGATGGTGTCGGTGGTCAGTGTCTTCTGACGGGTGCGGCTCGACAGCGACGAGCCGGGCTCGTTGAATGCTATGTGGCCGTCGGGACCTATGCCGCCCAGAAACAGGTCGATGCCGCCTGCCTCTGCTATCATTTGCTCGTAGCGGGCACACTCTGCTGCCAGGTCCGGAGCATTTCCATTCAGGATGTGAATGTTCTCCTTAGGGCAATCAATGTGGTTGAACAAATTGGTCATCATGAAAGAGTGGTAGCTTTCGGGATGCTCTTCGGGCAGTCCCACATATTCGTCCATGTTGAACGTGAGCACGTTCTTGAACGACACACGACCTTCCTGACAGGCTTTCACAAGGCCACGATACATGCCGATGGGGCTTGAACCTGTGGGCAATCCCAGCACGAAAGGTTTCTCCCTGGTGGGGTTTGCTTCGTTGATACGTGCCACCACATAGTTGGCTGCCCATTGCGACATCAGGTCATAATTTGGTTCGATAATTACTCTCATTGGTTTTTAAGTTTTTGAGTTTTAAGTAATCATTAAAAAAATAAGTTTGTGCGATTCGTGTTTGCTATATGGAAACGAATTGGAATAATTGGAATAACACAAGTTCACGAATTGGAATAATTGGAATAACACAAGTTCACGAATTGGAATAATATTTATTCTCATTCGTTGCCAGAATTATTTTCATTATTTTCATTCGTTTCAAAATAATCATACCAAGTTTTTTTTCGACACTAAGTTTTTAAGTTTTTTGAGTTTTTGGGGTGCTCAGCGATTAAAGCTGCTTTTGCAGAAGACTTTCCTTACGCTCCCATTTTCCTGCACCAAACAGGGCTGGCCGATGAGGGGCGCAGCAAGGCGCTGTCCGCTGAGGGTGTAATAGCGCGGTGGGGCGACGGCCTTGGATCTGGTGGGGGACTGAATGGCGGCGGGAATCAGCGTGCCGCCCAGGAAGTCGAACGACATGGTGCCGTCGTCGTGCTGATAGATGCCGGTGATGGGCTTCGACATGAAGTGGGTATTCGTTGTCTTGTTCAGGTTGAACACGGTTGCGGCGGGCACCGATGTGTCGGTCAGTTCACGGTTTATGCCCGCGTCGCTTGCAAAGGGGTAGGCCGAAGTGCTCAGATAATAGCTGTGCACCTTGTTGGGCAGGGCATACTCCTGGTTCTCGTCTATCACGGCATCCCAGACGAGATAGTCCATGTTGCTGGCATGCATCATTTCGTAGCGGTGGTGGCCTCGGGTGGAGTTGACGATGTTGTTGCTCCAGGCCGCAGGCTGATAGTCGACATGCCAGATGATGAGACCGCGCCCTGGCAAACAGCTGTCCCAACCATCCCACTGGCGGTTCTCGAGCAGATAGTACTCGTTGGCGTGGCCGTCATTGGTCAGCTGATAGCAGGTGCCGCCATTGGTTACCGACTCCAGGTTGCGCACGCTCAGGGTGTCGGTAAGTTCTGTGGGGCTGCCCCAGCCCAGCAGCATTTTCTCGTGCATGGAGAAATTGGGGGGGCACCAGCCCCAGTTGGTGAAGTTGCCTCCGTCCATCACGTCCCACTCATCGCAAATGGAAAAAGCGGTCTCGCTTCCGCTGACGGGGTAGAAGTCGGGCAGACCCAGGCAATGGCCAAACTCGTGGCAGATGGTTCCTATGCCACTGAGCAGGAGCTGGCCTGGGTGTTCGGGCCTCCACTGGTCGGAGGTGACGCTGTAGCAGGCAATCGTCAGGCCGTCGACCACCAGGTCTTCGCGGAATCTGGCCGTATGGGGGCTGACGCCATAGGGCGAGCTGTTGCGACCGAAGGCTGAGGTGACAAACAGCACCTGGGACACGCTGCCCGTGCCATACCAGTCGTACCGGGAGAAATCGATGGTGTCAGCAGCAGCCTGCAGCTCCTGGCGCATGACGGCGTTGAGCGTGACCTGGCTGGGGTATTTGTAGCCCACGTTGATCTTCACGGGCCCGAAGATGTCGAAGTGGAGATTCAGCCTGCCACCAGACTGATCGCGGAAATAGTCGGCCACGCAGCCTGGCCCCTGGCCCAGGTTGTAGCCAGGGCAGTTGAAGAGGCTGTCGTAATAGGCATGGGCATTGGGCAGGGCGAATGCCGAATCGCCGTATTCCAGCAGAAAGACGGGAACCTGGTAGACGGTGTCGGGATTCAGGGTTCCCACTGTTGAGGGCAACACCCCGCTGCGGGCTGCTGCTGCACGGCGTGCGGTGGCTATGGCTGGCCCTTTTGCGCGAATCAGGGCCAGCGTGTTCCGTGCTGCAAGGCTTGCGGTCTCAGCAGGCTGCCGTTGCCCTTTTTCGTGGGCCATCACTCCCGTCGACCTCACTTCGTTTGCCTCCATCGTGGCATAGCAAAACATGTCCTTTGTCTCGTCGATCACCACTGGCACGCCGTCGCGCGTCATGTAATAATGGAACCACGCGTCGCCACGCTGCTCTAACGAAATGGTTGTGCCGTCGGGCTGAACATAGTTGTACCACCCACGCCTCACCCTGGAGGCAGGGCTGCTGCCTGCCATCAGGGTGAGGAAGGTAATCAATAGGAGTAGCTGCTTCATGCCGGATCTGATAGCTGAGAAAATGATCGGGGGGCTGTTCTTATTTGCCACAGGGAGTCCACGGCTTCAGCTGCTTGAAGAAGTCGTTGCCCTTGTCATCGACAAGGATGAAGGCGGGGAAGTCTTCTACCTCAATCTTCCAGATGGCCTCCATGCCCAGTTCGGGGTACTCCACACACTCGATGCTCTTGATGCTCGACTGCGAAAGCACTGCGGCCACACCGCCGATGGTGCCCAGATAGAAGCCGCCATGCTTCTGACAAGCGTCGGTGACCACCTGCGAGCGGTTGCCCTTGGCTATCATCACCAAACTGGCGCCATTGTCCTGGAACTCGTCCACGTAGGGGTCCATGCGGTTGGCCGTGGTGGGACCCATCGAACCGCAGGGGTAACCCTCAGGAGTCTTGGCAGGGCCAGCATAGAGCACGGGGTATTTCTTGAAGTATTCGGGCATGCCCTCGCCTGCATCGAGACGGGCCTTCAGCTTGGCATGGGCTATGTCGCGGGCCACGATGATGGTGCCCTTCAGGTTGACACGGGTGGAGACGGGGTATTTCGTCAGTTCCCTGCGCACGGCGTCGATGCCCTGGTTCAGGTCGATCTCAATGCCCTTGGAACCCTCGCCGGGCTTGGCATACTCGGCGGGTATCAGCTCGCAGGGGTTGGAGTCCATCTTTTCCAGCCAAATGCCGTCGCGGTTGATTTTGGCCTTGATATTGCGGTCGGCCGAGCAGCTCACGCCCATGCCGATGGGGCACGATGCTCCGTGGCGTGGCAAGCGCACCACGCGGATGTCGTGAGCCAGGGCCTTGCCGCCAAACTGTGCGCCAAGACCAATCTTGTGGGCCTCTTCCAGCAGTTTCTTTTCCAGGTCGACGTCGCGGAAAGCGCGTCCTGTCTCGTCGCCGGTGGTGGGCAGCGAGTCGTAGTACTTGATGGAGGCCAGCTTCACCGTGAGCAGGTTCTTCTCGGCCGAGGTGCCACCTATGACGAAGGCGATGTGATAGGGCGGACAGGCGGCCGTGCCCAGGCTCTTCATCTTCTCCACCAGGAAGGGCAGCAGGGTGCTCTCGTTCTGAATGGTGGCCTTGGTCATGGGGTAGAAGTAGGTCTTGTTGGCCGAGCCGCCGCCCTTGGCCACCATCACAAAACGATACTCGGCGCCCTCGGTGGCCTCAATGTCAATCTGGGCAGGCAGGTTGCAACGAGTGTTCACCTCGTCGTACATGTTCAGCGGTGCGTTCTGCGAGTAGCGCAGATTGTCTTGCGTGAAGGTGTTGAAGACGCCACGGCTCAGTGCTTCTTCGTCTTCAAAGCCAGTCCACACCTGCTGTCCTTTCTCGCCGTGGATGATGGCGGTGCCGGTGTCCTGGCAGAAAGGCAGAATGCCCTTGGCGGCCACGTCGGCATTGCGCAGGAACTGCAGGGCCACATACTTATCGTTCTCGCTGGCCTCGGGGTCGCTCAGGATGGCGGCCACCTGCAGGTTGTGCTCGCGACGCAGCATGAACTCCACATCGTGGAAAGCCTGCTGGGCCAACAGCGTGAGTGCCTCTTTCGACACCTTCACTATTTCCTTGCCCTCGAACTCAGCGACGCTCACGCCCTCCTTGCTCAGAAGCCTGTATTCGGTCTTGTCTTCGCCCAACTGAAACATTGGGGCATACTTAAACTCTACTTGTGTTGCCATAGTTTTCTTATTCTTGTTATTGTTCAATTGCTCCTGTTTTTCAGGCTGTTCACCTACTATTTTCACATGCAGACGCATGCAAACATTATGTAGGCGCATGCAAAAGTAGAAAAAAAAACCGAAAAAAGCAAAACTTTCGTTTTTTTTTCATAACTTTGCCGACATTATTTCTACAAACCATAAAATCATGAAAAAACTTATTGTCTGTTTTCTTGCAACCGCAGCAACCATGACGCTCAGCGCAGCCACCATCACCATCAAGGTGACCGACACACGCTGCCAAAGCATCACAGGATTTGGCGCGGCCTGCTGCGACGGTGCCATGCGCCCCTTTGGCACCGACACCCAGCCTGTGAGACTGCTTTACGGCCCCCAGTCGGCCATTGGGCTGAACATCATGCGAATGGAAATATCGCCCAACTTCAAGGGCAACATCACGGCAGCCGACGTTGGCTGGGACACGCCCTACGACTGGGCGGGATCGGTTCCTTCGGCCAAGCTTGTCAAGCAGCGCGGCGGCATCGTCTTTGGCACGCCTTGGTCGCCCCCAGGAGCCTTCAAGACCAACGGCACGGCGCAGGGCGGCAACAGCGACAGTCAAGGAAACAAGCGGGGAGAACTGCGCACCGACTGCTACGAGAAGTTCTTTCCCTGGATCAACACGTTCCTTTCATACATGAAGGACACGGCCAAGGTGGCCGTCGATGCCGTCTCAGTTCAGAACGAGCCCGACTGGTGGGTGAGCTATTCCGGCTGTCTCTACACGCCTGAGCAGCAAGTCAACCTGGTCAGAAACTATGCCCACATGCTCGACAGGGAGAAGTACAACGTGCGTCTCATCAGTGCTGAGCCATTGGGATTCCATCCCAGCTACTCCGACGCACTCATGAACGATGAGACCGCACGCAATCAGATAGACATTGTGGCGGGACACATCTACGGACACCCACCATTGGGCAATCTGAAGCAATCGGCCGTGCTGGCTGCCAAATATGGCAAGGAGGTGTGGATGACGGAACACTCGTCGACCGACAACATTGGCAACCGTCTGCCCAACTGGCACGAGCAACTGCTTTTTGCCGAAGAGCTCAACGAGTGCATGCTGGCTGGCTGCACGGGCTATATTTACTGGTACATGCGTGCCCACTGGGCGTTCGTGGGAACCGGCGAGGCCCAGTATGGAGCCGACAACGTGAAGAACCGACTGCTGCCCCGTGCCTACGTGATGTCGCATTTCTCGAAGCATGTCACTGGTTCCACCCGTCTTGAAGTGTCGCACAGCATGGCCATCAAGACCGAGGCCGCCTTCGAGATTTCAGCCTATATCAAGGGCGACTCGCTCATTGTCATGGCCATCGACACCACCAAGAATGCCCACAACCTGGAGCTGCAACTGCCTGCCAAGGTGAAGAGCGGCAACCACGTGCTGTCTACTGCCAACGACGAACTGTGCAAGGAATCGCCCATCGACATCAGTGAACCAACCAGCGAAATCATCGTGCCGCTGCCAGCCCGCAGTCTGAACACCTATATCTTCATGATCGACAAGAGCAGTGCTGCCATCAAGGAACTGACAGGCACAGTCACCGGCAAGAAGACCTACTACGACCTGCACGGCAGGCGAATGGAAACGCCCAAGGGACTGTGCATTGAGGAACAGGCCGACGGGTCGACCAGGAAAGCCTTCTTCTAAGTTTCATTTAACCCAAATCGGTCATTAGCGTTATGATGATAACATCCTTTATTTTTGAACAGATTTCCTGCTGCTTTGAGTGCGCAATGGGGTTCCATTGTAATCGAAAAGCGGCGGGGCAGATGACAAAAAGAAAGCGTGTTAGCGCGTAACAGTCTAATGAC
>CACXUV010000094.1 GCA_902770845.1 uncultured Prevotellaceae bacterium | reverse complement strand
AACGCTCACCAGTGTTAGCCGGTAAGCCTTGTCGATAAGATAGCTGTTACGAAAATTGCTAATATTCATAGTTGCGATAGTTTTGCTTGACTGTTTTTACTTTTCTCCTCTCGCCTTAAAGGCCAGTGCATACATGCGCATCTGTTTCACCATGGCCACCAAGCCATTGGAACGGGTGGGGCTGAGGTGCTCTTTCAGACCGATGCGGTCAATGAAGTAAAGGTCGGCATCGAGTATCTCCTGGGGCGTGCTGTCGCTGAGCACGCGGATGAGAAGAGCCACGATGCCCTTCACGATGAGCGCGTCGCTCTCGGCCTGGAAGTGAATCTTTCCGTCCTCATAGTCGGCTTGCAGCCACACGCGGCTTTGGCAACCGTCAATCAGGTTGCTCTCCGTCTTGTAGCGTTCGTCCAGTGGTTCCTGCTCGTTGCCCAGGTCAATGAGCAGCTGGTATTTGTCCATCCAGTCGTCGAAGCCCTGGAACTCGTCGATGATCTCGTCTTGTCTTTCGTTTATTGTCATGATTGTTCAAGTTTAAACAGTTTGTCGCTGGGTCGCACCTTGCCCGTCACGGGGATGGCAATGCGCTGGCCCTGTGGTGCCACTTCCACGGGATGTCCGTCGTTGTCGTGAATCTCGGTGGCCGTGAGGTACATCACGCCCGTGGTGGGTCCTGTCACAAGCAGCTTGTCGCCCAGTTTGAAGGTGGTGGCCTCGACGGTGAACTCGGCCACGCCCAGGCGCGAAAAATACTTCACGCCTCGGCCCACGTAGACCTTGCGCTCCGTGGCGTTCGACCCGTAGCTCTTGTTCCATTCGCCCAGCAGCTGGCCCTGATAGTAGCCATCCCAGAAGCCCCGGTTGAAGACGGTGGCCAGCTCGCGGTCCCATTCGTCCTTGCGGGCCTCGGTAAACGTGCCGTTGAGCACGGCGGCAATGGCCTCTTTGTAGCACTTCACCACTTTATATACGTACTCGGGACCACGCGCCCTGCCCTCAATCTTGAACACACGCACGCCGCTTTGCATCAGACGGTCGATGAAGCGCACGGTCTTCAGGTCCTTGGGACTCATGATATATTTGTTGTCTATCTCCAGCTGGTTGCCCGTTTCGTTGTCGGTCACGGTGTAGCTTCGGCGGCAAATCTGCACGCACTCGCCGCGATTGGCCGAGCGGTTGGCATTGTCCAGGCTCATGTAGCACTTGCCGCTGATGGCCATGCACAGCGCACCATGGCAGAACATCTCGATGCGTACGGGCTGGCCGCTGGGGCCGCAGATGTGGTCTTGCTCAATGTGGCGGTAGATGTTGGCCACCTGCTCCATGCGCAGTTCGCGGGCAAGCACCACCACGTCGGCAAACTGGGCATAGAACTTGAGCGCCTCTACGTTCGAAATGTTGAGCTGGGTAGACAGGTGCACCTCCTGACCCACCTTGCGGCAATAGGTCATCACGGCCACGTCGCTGGCAATGACGGCCGTGATCTGTGCGGCCTTGGCAGCGTCGATGATTTCGTGCATGAGCTCAATGTCTTCCTCATAGATGATGGTGTTCACGGTGAGATAGCTCTTCATGTGGTGCTCGCGGCACGTGGTGGCTATCTCGTGCAGGTCGTCGATGGTGAAAACAGAAGCCGAATGGGCGCGCATGTTCAGCTTCTCAATGCCGAAGTAAATGCTGTCGGCACCTGCCTGTATGGCTGCTGCCAGCGATTCGCGCGAGCCAACAGGAGCCATGATTTCGTAGTCGTTGATCGTATTCACGGGTGCAAAGGTACAAAGAAACGGCTGAAAATGCAAGAGAACGGAGCTCATTTTGTGCTGATTATTTGCACGGTTGCACAATTATTCGTACCTTTGCACCCGATTTGCCAAAATGGCTTGTCAAGGGGTGCTGCCTCGATGGTGGCTGAGATCATACCCTTCAGAACCTGATGCGGGTAATGCCGACGTAGGAATGGATAGTAGGTCAAATCACAATTTCCCGAAAATTGTACCCCCTTTTTATCATGTTTAATCCATAAAAGTAAAAAAGGGATGAAAAAGTTTTTTCTCACTGTATGTGCAGCCGTGTGTGCATCGGGCCTGAACGCTGCCCGCGAGAGCCGTGCCGATGCCGCCGGCGACAAACCCGTCGATTCGCTGTTGACGGTGGAGCTGCAGGATGTTCAGGTGAAGTCGACGCGTGCCAGCAAGAAAACGCCCATGGCGTTCACCGACATGAACCGCGACCAGATCAAGCAGGTGAACCACGGCCAGGACGTGCCCTACCTGCTGTCGCTCACGCCCAGCGTCACCGTTACGAGCGATGCCGGCAACGGCATTGGCTATACCACCATTCGCGTGCGTGGTACGGCACCCGAACGCATCAACATCACGGCCAACGGCATACCCATGAACGATGCCGAAAGTGCCCAATTGTTCTGGGTAAACATGGGCGACTTCGCCTCGAGTGTGCAGTCCATGCAGGTGCAGCGCGGTGCAGGCACAAGCACCAACGGTGCCGGTGCGTTTGGTGCCACGATCAACATGCAGACCGAAAACATCGGACTGCAGCCCTTCGTGGGCATCGACCTGAGCGGAGGCAGCTACTATTCGCACAAGGAGACGGTGCGCTTCGGCACCGGTCTCATGGGTGGTCACTGGGGATTGCAGGGCCGGCTGAGCAACATTGGCTCGAAGGGCTACATCGACCGTGCCTCGACCAAGCTCAACTCCTACCTCTTGCAGGCCGGATACTTTGCCGACAACACCGTGGTGAAGTTCATCACCTTTAATTCCACCGAGCAGACCTACCACGCCTGGGACTACACCTCGAAGTACGAACAACAGCTCTACGGCCGCACCTTCAACCCCTGCGGCGCCACCACCTGGGACAACGACCAGTTCTACGACAACCAGACCGACAACTACCACCAGCAGAACTACCAGCTCATCTGGACACAGCGCTTCAACCGCATGCTCAATCTGAACGCCGCACTGCACTACACCAAGGGCGAAGGCTACTATGAGCAGTACAAGATTGAGGCCAAATGGGCCGACTACGGCCTGTGGGCAGCCGCCGACGGCGACGTGCAGACGGCCGATGGCCTCGTCTACAAGCCCGTGGTGAAGGGCGACCTGGTGCGGCAGAAGAAGATGGACAACGACTTCTACGGTGCCGTGACCTCGCTCAACTTCGACAACAAGGAGGGGCTTGAGGCCACCGTGGGCACGGGCTGGAACAAATACGACGGCGACCACTTCGGCAAGGTGATCTGGCAAACGGCCAGTCCTTATAAGTACTACTACAACAAGGCCACCGACAGCAAGTGGAAGAACGCCGCAGGCGACAAGTATTTCTATGGCTTTGCCGACCCCATCACCACGGCAAAGGACCTGACCTACTACTGCAACAATGCCAGGAAGACCGACTTCAACGTCTATGCCAAGCTGAACTACACCTTCCTGGAGGGCTTGAACGGCTATGTGGACCTGCAGTACCGCCACCTGAACTACAAGATGCAGGACCCCAGCGACTGGTATGTGGGCCAGCAGAGCAGCGACTATGTCGTGAACGATCACTACAACTTCTTCAACCCCAAGCTGGGCGTGAACTATCAGTTCCTGCCCAACCACCGCGTTTATGCCTCCTACGCCATTGCCCACAAGGAGCCCACGCGCAACGACTATGAGGCCAACCTGGGGCTGGGACTGAAGGCCGAACGCCTGAACGACTTTGAGCTGGGCTACAAATACCAGTCGGAGCGCTTCACGGCCGGGGCCAACCTGTACTGGATGGACTATAAGGACCAGTTTGTGCTCACGGGCGAGCTCAACGACATTGGTGAGGCCGTGGCCATCAACATGCCCGACAGCTACCGACTGGGCATTGAGCTCGAGGCCGCCTGGAAGCCCACCGACTGGCTGCGCTGGGATGCCAATGCCACCTTTTCGAGAAACCGCGTGAAGAATGCCGTGGTGACGCTGCATGAGTATGACGCCGCGAAGAACGACTTCGACGTGGTGGGCACCGCCTCGGTGGGCGACACACCGCTCTCGTTTTCGCCCGACGTGATTTTCAACAACATCTTCACCTTCAGCTACAAGGGCTTCAGCCTGGCCCTGCAGAGCAATTTCACGGGCAAGCAATACCTCACCAACTCGGGATTCGAGACCATGACGGCATGGGATGCCGACGGCAACGAAACGAGCGAGTCGATCATGCTCGACGCCCACTTCACCACCAATGCCGACCTGGCCTACAACTTCGCACTGCCCCAGCTGGGCCTGAAGGATGTCACCGTGGGCGTGATGTTCTACAACATCTTCAACAACAAATACGACACCAACGGCTGGGCTGCTCCCAAGTATCACAACGTGGGCGGAAAGACCGTGGCCTACAACGGCGCCTGCAAGACCGACTGGGCCGTGCGCGACCAGTGGGGCGTGGGCTTTGCACCGGCTGCTCCCTTCAACCTGATGGCCCATCTTTCGGTCAACTTCTGATTCGTCAACACCCTTCTTTGGGTCTTCGTGTCTTCGTGTTCAGTTAAAACTGTACTGACTTGTTTCTTTTTATGTAATCTTAACAACATGTCATTCGATTGGCTCGACATTGCAACCACGTTTCTCGGCCTGCTCTACATCTGGCTGGAGTATCGTGCCCACATTGCGCTCTGGTTGGTGGGCATCGTCATGCCTGCCCTCGACGTCTATCTTTACTACAGTCACGGGCTCTACGGCGATGCCGGCATGGCCGTCTACTACACGCTGGCTGCCTTCTACGGACTGATTGCCTGGCTGGCCAAGCCTGCCCGGCGGGGTGCCGACGGGGGGCACCGCGTGCAGGCAGACGCAGCCGGACAGGAAGCCCCATTGCCTGACTCCGGGGGCTCGCAGATGCCCATTACCCACATGCCCCTCCGGCTCTATCTCCCCACGGCCGTCTTCTTCTTCCTGGCCTGGGGGGCCACCTACTATGTGCTGACCACGTGGACCAACAGCACCGTGCCCCTGCTCGACTCGTTCACCAACGCCCTCTCTTTCGTGGGTCTGTGGGCCTTGGCCCGGAAATATCTGGAGCAGTGGTTCTTCTGGATGGTGGTCGATGCTGTCTGCACCGTGCTCTATGTGCAGAAGGGCATCCCCTTCAAGGCTGGCCTCTACGGTCTCTACGTGGTAATTGCCGTGCTGGGCTATTTCAAGTGGAAGAAAATGGCAAAAACCTCAACGACATGAACCATCCCAGCATTCTGCACAACTGCTCCTGCGACGCCGTGATTCTGGCCAACGGCGAGCAGCCCGAACATCCAGTGGCCCTGCGCCTGCTGCAGGAGGCCCCCTACATTGTGTGTTGCGACGGCGCCATCAGCCATTGCGACTGGGCCGACGCCGTGGTGGGCGACGGCGACAGCATTCCTTCATGGGCGCGCGAAGAGTATGAGTTCATGTTTCATCAGGAAGACGAGCAGGCCGACAACGACCTGACGAAGGCCACCCGCTTCTGTCTGCAGCGGGGCCTCAGGCGACTGGTCTACCTGGGTGCCACTGGCTTGCGCGAAGACCATGCGCTGGGCAACATTTCGCTCCTGGTGCGCTATGCCACGCAGATGGGTGTGGAGCCGCTCATGGCCACCAACCACGGCTGGTTCGTGGTGGCCCGTGGCGATGCCACCTTCGAGAGTTTCAGGGGGCAGCAGGTCAGCCTCTTCAGCTTTGGCTGCACGCAGCTCAGCACGCAGGGCCTGCGCTACGAGGGCTACCCCTTCAGCCAGTGGTGGCAGGGCACGCTCAACGAGGCCACGGGCCAGCGTTTCAGCATCAGTGCCGACGGCCCCTGCCTGGTGTTTCGCACTTATGACGCGAAGGAATAGGCCGGTTCAAAACAACTCTCATTTGCACTTTTCCACTCAATCTCGCATTGTTTTTCGCAGAAAATGTGTAATTTTGTCCCCGTAAGCGTCTTGTGTCGCTTGCAGATGTACGAATCACATAAACAGATAATCATGGAAACTATCACTTTTACTCCAGCACAGATTCACGTTTTTAATCTGGTGTCTCACATTAAGTCTGACGATGGCTTACTGCGTCTAAGGAAACAGCTTGCTGCCTTCTACGCCCAGCAGGTGGATAGCGAAATGGACCGACTTTGGGAGAGCGGGCAGTGGAATGAGAGCAGGCTAAAGGAACTGCGCGGCTCGCATTTCCGTACACCTTACAAGAAGTAGTCAAGGCAATGAATCCTGTTGTAATTGATACCAATTGTCTTTTGCAGATTATTGCACGCAAGAGTCCATACCGCCCTGTATGGGATGCTTTCCTTGAAGGGCGATTTGAGTTGTGTGTGTCGAACGAGATTCTGGATGAATATCAGGAGATTCTCGGTCAACAAATTACATTGGAAATTGCTGAGAATATTGTTTTACTGATACTCAACCAAGAGAATGTAAGACTGGTTGAACCACATTTTCGGATGGGCTTGATAACTGCTGATCCGGATGACAACAAATTCGTGGATTGTGCCTTTGCTGTTGGAGCAGATTATTTGGTGTCAGAGGATAGCCATTTCAGTGTGCTTCGCAATATACCATTTCCCAAATTAAACCTTGTTACACTTGACGAGTTTATGATGACCAGGCTTGTAAGATAATTATGAAAAATCGTTACAAATGCCTTTCTGAGATTGGCTCGAAAGTCAGCAAGCCCTGCCTTGGCCCCAAATGAGCCAGTTTTGAGCGTTTTGCGGCAGTTCTGGCAAAACGCTGACAGTCAGCCGTTTATGAGAAAGGAGAGCGAGAAGGCTCCGTGGCAGCACCCTACTGTGCATGCAACGGAGCCTGAATTGCATATAGTTTAGTTCTCGAAAGCATGCAACGGCACTGCTGTTGCATAGCAATGGGGCCGCCGTTGCACAAGAACGGGGGCCCCGTTGCACCGCAACGGAGCCCCCATTGCACCAAAAAAGCACCCTGATTGCTGCTCGTGAACGGTCCTCTTGCCCTGAAGCCACAGCCCTGGGGCCCTGTTGCCGTTCTGGTTCAGCAGTTTTCAGCGTGCTTTTTTTTATGAATTATCTTGACAAATCTACTTGCGCACACAGCGCACCGAGTGGCCAAACGTGTAGGCATGGCCCGACGTTGAGTAGACCACGGCGCTGGTGGCCTTGATGTTGATGCGGAAAGTGTTGAGCGTGTTTTCGCGCATCAGCGGGTCGTAATATTTTGACTGCGACCAGAAGTAGGCGTCGGCACCCTCTTCGGCATCGCCGTTGGTGGCCGACGAGAAGTAGCCGCCGGGCAGGGCTGTGAAGCCCGTCTTGTTGTTGCCCTCGCCATCGGCACCCCAGGAGAAAGGTTCGCTGCTCTTGTAGCGGGTGGCGGCAGCACGCGCATACTTGCGCAGCTGGGCCCACTGCTCAATCGTGGGCACCTGCCACCCCTCGGGGGCCAGTCCCTTCTCGCTCAGCACGGCATAGCCGTTGTAGAGGCGTCCGTAGAGCATCAGGAAGTCGTCGTCGTCGGCATAGTAGTGGTTGCCACCCTCGGTGGCCGTGTTCCAGGCCGCCACCTGCGTCGACTTGAAGTAGGGAATGAGCGTTCCGTCAAGATAATACTCCGTGGCCAGGTTCTCGGCCATCCAGTACTGGCGGCCAATCTTCACGGTGCTGTAGAGCAGCTCCTCGCCGCTGCGCACGTCGTTCAGGTAGTCGGGCTCCACGGTGGTGGTCTCGGCGCTGGCCGGTGCCTCGGCCGTGATGCGGCCGTTCACCAGGTAGACGGTGGCCAGCTGGGCCGTGGCGTTGCCGGCGGTGTAGGCATCAAGGGTGTCGTTGTCGAACACCACGGTGCCGCCGTCGGTGGCCGAGAAGCCATGCAGCAGGTCGGCCTTGCCGCTGGCATCGCAGGGATAGACCACCACGCGCACGTCGTCGATGCTGCGGATGTACTCCTGACACACCTCGGCCACTTTCTTGCCCTGGTGCATCACGCGCTTCACGGCGTTGTCGCTGAAGTCGGTGGGCACGCTGATGCTCAGCGCGGGACCGTCCAGCCAGGTGGTGTCGCGCTTCAGGAAGAAGCTCAGACTGTCTATCTGGTCAGTGTCGAAAGTGCGCACGCCACCATCTTTCAGGTGGACGCGCACTTGCTGGGTGGTATTCACCTCGAAGCTCTGGCCACTGGCGGTGAGCGCAGTGGCGAAGAGCAGCGAGAGAATGAGCGATTTCTTGATTTTCATGTTCTTACCGTATTGGGGTGTTTTTTTCTACTTCGCAATCTTCTTGCCGTTCAGAATGTAGAGGCCCTTACTCTGCTTGGGCTGCACCTGCTGGCCTTTCAGGTTGTAGAGCTGGCCTGCCTGGGCAGCCACCCGGGCAGAAGTGATGCCCACCGAGGTGTTGAAGTCGCCTTCGGCACCCTTCAGCGAGGCCAGTGCAGCCTTCAGCGCGTCGACCGACTCGCCTGCGGCGGCAGCGGCCTGTGCGGCAGCAATGGCAGCCTGCAGGGCGGCCTTGGCATCAGCCGAAGCTTCGGCGCCACTGCTGAGCAGGGCCTGGGCAGCGGCAATCTCGTCGTTCAGCGCTTTCAGGGCAGCCAGCGTTGCGGCGTCTTTCTTCAGTGTGTACATCACGTTCTTGAACGACAGCCAGGAGATGTTGTTGTCGGCAGCCACGTTGAACTTGATCTTCAGCACACCGTCTTCGCCCACGATGCCCGTGGCGGTGAAGGTGTCGAGATAGAACTGCGAGGTGCCCACCTGCTGTCCGGCTGCCACGTCGGCGCCGTTCTTCATGCGCACACGAACCCATGCGGTGACGTCGTACTCGCCCGGCTCCAGACCTGTCATGTTTGCAGTCCAGGTTTTCTCGTTCAGCGAATTAGCATCGCCGGTCCAGTATTCAAAGAACGGAGTGGTGAAATTGGTGCCGTCGTTGTTGCCCTCAACGCTCCAGGTGTTGATGTAGAGAGTTTGCTCCCAAGGATCAGCATAAGTTACGTTGGCTTCTGGCCATGCACTGAGCAGGAAATCGTCTACAATGTTATTTACATGCCAGCCAAGGTTGGCCTTTGGATTCTCAATCTTGGTAGCCTCTTCGTCGCTGAGCGTGCCAGCCTCATAGGCAGCCAGGTTGTCGGTGTACACCTTGTTGTAGGCGTCGTAAGCCTCCTGGGTGTAGACGTTGGTGGCGTCCATTTCTTGCTTCATGGC
>CACXUV010000093.1 GCA_902770845.1 uncultured Prevotellaceae bacterium | reverse complement strand
TCATCCCCACCTTGCAGCAATAAAAGAAGAACTGCGCCAAATGATAAGTGATGAAATAAGTAATTGGACACGTATCGATACAGACCCAATATGATTCTTATGGAGTTCACAGTGGACACAGTATCAGTTTGTTACTCACAAAAAATGATAAAACTGTAGTAGATTTAAAATATAATTAGTACATTTGCAGCAGGAAATAGGTTTCGCGTACATTTGATGTTTGTGTCGGGGCCATAAAAAAGTTTAGAATCTAGAAAAATAGTTGCAGTGAGTATTCTTTCATCTTTGTTTAAAAAAGGGAGAACCTATATAATTAAGCATCCTTGGCTTAAACCCCACTTCAATGGAAATAGGTTAATTGACATAACAACTCTTAAAACTGTAGGGTGGTATGCCTTTGGATTACTATGGCTGTTAACGGTCATAGAAATGGGAAAGACATACGTTTGCAACAACATAACCATAAGGGATGAGATAGAGGACTATTTTATAATAGTTGAAAATTTTCTGACTGATAGATGGTGGCTGAATGTGATGATTACGTTAACATGTGTGCTGACGTTCGCAATTTGGTTGAAGCATGTTTGGGATGACCGCTACTTGTCTTTGAAAAGGATGATAATGGCTGCTGGTTTTATGGCAGTTATCACGTTTGCAGGGACATTTAGTAATATTCATAGTGCCATCAAAATAGATTATGCTGCTCTTTGCTGGTATGTTTTGTTTGTACAATTGTTACTGGATTTTTTCAAACTCTGGTATAGAAGATGGAACGTAAAAGTACCCAGCAAATCAAAACTTAAATATATAACAGAACTACCGAAGGAGAATCTTGATGAGAAAGTAAGGCTGGATTATGCAAAGAGAGTTTCAGAATGGCTGTTTAATACAGACATAAGTGAGAGCGCCTTTGCCGTAGGGATTACAAGTGAATGGGGATCAGGGAAGACATCCTTTCTTTTGGATATGAAAAAGGCGATGATGGGCAAGTGCTATCTGATTGATTTTAAGCCTTGGCATTGCCAAACACCAGACCAAATTGTGAATGAGTTCTTCGAACTGTTCAGAAAGACAATCAAGGAAATATATAGCCCACTACAGAAACCCATTGTCAGATATGCTCAGTTGCTGAGTGACGTAGGCTTGCCCAGCTATGTGAAACCCCTATTGGGTATTCTTCCAAGTATGGGACATAGTATAGACGGTTATAAGTCGAAGATCGAATGTGGGCTGAAACAGTTAGACAAACCTGTAGTAGTTACCATTGACGATATGGACAGACTGGCTGCCGATGAATTATTTGAAGTGCTGAGGTTAATTAGAAACACTGCAGCTTTCCCGAATCTGATATATGTTGCCTGCTATGATAAGACATATGTTGTAAAACAAATAGTTAATAAGGGAATTGACGAAAGTGACTTGTATTTAGAGAAGATATTCCCATTGGAATTATCGCTACCGAAGACCGAAGAAGAGGATTTGATAGAAACCTTCAGAAGAGCCATGATAGAGATGCATTTCCTACATGGAAAACATGATAGTCTGAGAAGTAGGCTAACTGGCGATGATGAGCTAATGATAGTGAGATTATTGCCGACATACAGGAAGATAAAGCGTTTTGCAAGGGTATTAATGACCAATACTATGTTTATTGTGGAGAAGTTGGGAAAGAAAAACGTTGACTTGTACGACATCTTCATGATAGAATTACTTCATTTCTGCATGCAGGATGTATATGTGATATTAAGAAACACACCAGAAGAACTATTAAACGTAACAATGGATGACAAGACAAGGCAGGCCAGATACTTTCTTTATGCTGATAGTAGTATTGATGAAGCCTTGAAGAGAAGGATTGGCAGGTCTCTTGATAAATATGAATTGCAATTGTTGAAAAAATGCTTTGAGCCAAGGGATGGATACAAAACGCACTATCTATCTTATGTAGATTCCTATCAGAAATATTTTTGTCTTGCAACACCTACCGCTCAGATTACAAAGGAGGAGTTTGCTGATGTAGTTGTTGACCGGTCGAATATTAGGGGAAATGTACATCGATGGTTCTATAAGCTACCTATCAAGAAAAGTGCTTCACTTTATAGCAGATTGATGGATGTCAGAATAAAGGAATTGTTACCTGAACAATGGAAGGATCATGTGTACCTCATATACTCTTGGCTTTGCGAAGATGACTATGACTTGATAAAAGATGTGATGGCACCATATCTTTCAATAGACAATGTCCGTTCGGATGATGAAGAATCAGTGGGGAAAGCGAAACAGTATGCAACTGCAAAACTTGATAAAATCATTAGGAGCAAGAAAGTGAACCGTATGAACGTGGCCAGGAATCTTTGCGGTTACTATTCTTTGATAGAGAAATATGAGAATGGGTACCTGGTGGGTTGTGAAGCAATTAAAGCAATGCTTTTGCTTAATTTCAATCTCTATCTTGAGGAGAAACAGGTGCATCAGGATGCCATTAACGTTGTAGCACTTAACGGGAATGAGCTAAACGCATTTGTTAAAGCGCACGATGTCGCTGCGAGTGGTCATGATTCTTTTGGTGGTTTTTCACGTACTCATAGAAATTTGATAATAGATGATGTGATTAAGTGTTTTGAATCCTATACGGAAAAAAGTTCCCATTGGAAAGAAGCTAAGACCATGTATGATAACGGGGTAAACAACAGATATAGGAATACGACATTTGTGAACCAGACTGACATGAAAGAAGAAAAATATGCTATATTTGGCGACGATGCCCATTTTGAAGAGTTCTTGAAAAAGTGTTTTGTTGGAGAGAAGATAGAAAAAGTGTGATTGTATGTTGAATTGCATACGATAAAACGGTTTGAATCATGACTTCAATAATAACAAAGAGGACCATATATCCCTATGTGGCATGTCGTGAGTAGTATATATAACTTGGATGATTCATCAGAGCAGTAGGAAGTCTGAAAACGTCTCATAATAAATAGCACATATATTGCAAATAAAAGGGTGTTGCAAAACGTTAATTGAGGCGTCTTTTAAAAGTGTGCCTACAATGTGCCTACAACTTTACTTACAGGACTTTAACTTTTGGGTGCCCGGACGGACTCGAACCGTCGACATTCAGAACCACAATCTGACGCTCTAACCAACTGAACTACGGGCACCATGCTGATTGCTTTTTGAAAGCGAGTGCAAAGGTACGGGAAAAAATTGGAATGACCAAATATTTCCCGTACTTTTTTTGCAAAATCTTTATTTTTCGGGCTTAGTAGAGCCCTCAGGAGTTGCAGCTGCGGGAGCATTGTCCTGAGTCTGACTGGCACCGAAACCAGGCAGATTGTTGGGATTAGTGACGGGATTCTCAATGCCTTCCATCACAGAACCACTGTTTGACGACGTCGGTGCCACATAGGCACAAGCCACGCTGACAACTACCATGAAAGCTGCCAATGACCATGTGGCCTTCTCAATGAAATCGGTGGTCTTGCGAACACCGCCGAACTGGTTGTAGGAGGCGAAACTTGAAGCCAGGCCGCCGCCTTTTGACTCTTGAATCAGTACGATGCCAATCATAAGAATGGCTGCAATAACAATCAAAATTACTAAAAGTGTGTACATTTTTTTATTACTTATTTTTTTTGTTGTTTATAATTAATTTTTCTAAGAAACGGATTTGGTCTGCAAAGTAAGCATTTTTTTTTGGATATTGCAAACTTAATCGTCTAATAATTTCTAAAGCCTTTGAATATCTGCCCTGTTTGATATAAATTCGGGCCAGCGTTTCGGTAAAATAGCTGTCATCTTGTTCTTTTTCTTCTTCTGTGTCGTTTTCCTCAGCAATCTCGGGCTTTAGGTCTGGCGTGTCATTCAGAATGATTTTGCCTTGTCCGTTTTCGAGGAAGTTGTCTATGAGGTTATGGCCTCTGAGCTGCGGTGCATCATCGGTATCTGTTCTTTCCTCATCGCTTTCGCTTTCAAGCAGATAGGCCACATAGTCCACGGCGGCATCGGCAGGCGTAGGCTTTCTTTTTTTGTTTGAATCCGGCTCGTTGTCTGGCTCTTTGGGTATAGAGTCGAGAAATGAGTCGATGAGCGAGAGCGTCCTGTTTTTTTGTCCTACGTGACTGGCTGGCTGTGAAGCTTTTTGTTTTTGGGGTGTAAGAACATAGTGCCCAGCCTCAATCATTTGGAAGATGACTTTGCGGTCGGTGATGTAGATGGCGGCCCTGCGCAGTTCTTCATCGAAAGACGGATCATGCAGTAGATATAGATTTTTCAGCAGCAGCAGTCGTGCGGTCTGGAAGTATGGATATAGAGCCAGCACGGAGCGCAACTCGTATAGAGTTTCGCGATCGAGTTGTTCTGGGTGTTTTATGAGCTCTGTCAGTTCCATATACCTTATTTTATATATTACCAGTTAGCCACAGTGGCGTTGAATATTTGGTCGGTAATGTCTTTTACCATTTGTGTCACAAGTTCTTCCTGCACAGCGTTGAGCGACTGTGTGGTCTCATACGAAGCGTTGGCCGAGAACTGCCGTTCAAAGTCTTCGGCATGGTTTACGTTGTTGGTGAATCTGACGTTGACCGTCATGGACAGTTCAGTCTGTGCTGAATAGCCTTCGCTTGACACCGCCTTGTTACGCTGTTCATAGCGTGTAATCTCTCCGTCAATTCTCAGGTCGCCGTTACGTTTCACCTGAATCAGTTTGGTATGGTTGGCAAACTGGTCTTTCAGCTGGTTGTTGAAGATGTTTGCCATGGGTCCCCACACGTAATTAGAACGAATGGGGAAGTCGGCTATCTGTATGGTCTTGGTTTTGGTATAGTCTATGCTGGCTCCGTTGAATTTATAGCTCACGGAGCATGCTGTCACCATCAGAGTTGTCAAGATGATGGCGATGAGACTATTTGTCTTTATCCAGTCCATATTGTTTCAGTCTTCTGTACAGTGTTCTGTCGCTGATACCCAGTTCCTGTGCAGCTTTTTTGCGATTGCCGTTGTTTCGCTCAAGTGCTTTTTCCAGCATTTGCCGACTCAGATCGTTCAGGTTCAGATTCTCTGCATCGGTTGTTGGTTCGATGTATTCCTCGGCAACTGCATCTTCAAGGGTTGGAGAGATGGGCCTAATGGGTTGTACGGGAGAGAGGGCAGTGGAAGGCGTAGCAATTGTCCCTCGGGCGTTTCCCTGCACGTCGTCAAGTTGTTTTTTCAACATGCCCATCTCGCGACGCATGTCGTTCACGTTTCCGCGCAGTTCGAACAGAATCTTGTATAGAATCTCGCGCTCGTTCTCAAACGAATGTTCTCCACTTTGGTTTACCACAGCCAGCTGTGTGCTTTCCCTGTCTTGTGGAATGAATTTAGCAAGCACTTCGGGGGTGATGGTTCGCTCTGGGCTGAGCACAGATATTTGACGAGTCAGATTCTTTAGTTGTCGTATGTTTCCTGGCCATTTGTAGCGCATGAGCATTTGCTTTGCCTCGTCGGTCAGCACCACTCGATCCATCTTGTACTCTTCGGCCATTTGCATGGCAAACAGTCTGAACAGCAGCACAATGTCTTCACCACGTTCGCGCAGAGGAGGCATTTGCAACATCACTTCGTTCAGTCGATAGTAGAGGTCTTCCCTGAAGCGTCCTTCGCTAATGGCTTTCTGCACGTTTACGTTTGTTGCAGCCACAATACGCACGTCGGTCTTCTTCACCTCGGTTGCACCCACTGGAATATATTCTCCCGTTTCCAGCACGCGTAGCAGTCGTGCCTGTGTGGCCAGTGGCAGTTCGCCCACTTCATCAAGGAAGAGCGTGCCTTTGTTGGATGCGCCAAAATAGCCAGGAGAATCATTGATGGCTCCTGTGTATGATCCTTTGACGTGGCCAAACAGTTCCGAGTCGATGGTTCCTTCGGGTATGGAGCCGCAGTTGATGGCAAAGTATTTCTCCCTGCGTCGTGGCGAATTGTCGTGAATGACGCGTGGGATGATTTCCTTTCCCACGCCACTTTCGCCAATGATGAGCACACTCAAGTTGGTCGGCGCTACCTGTAAGGCAACGTCGAGCACATGGTTCAGACCGTCGCAGTTGCCCACGATGTTGTACCTTTGTTTGATGTTTTGCAGTTCCGTACTCTTCATTTGGCTGACAAAATTACATATTTTTTCTGAAATAGCTGCAACTTTGGCATAAAAAAGTGGCTCAGAGGCTTATTGTTGTTGATTGACGTCCTTGTTCTGCTGTGTGTTTTCTGCTTTTTGTTGTTGCGACTCAGCTGCTGTTGCCTGCTGCTGTTGCTGTGCCTGGTGTGGCTTTCTGGAAGTTCCGGCAGTGCGTGTCTCGCTGGAACGGAAACGAACCTTTTCGCCGTCCTCGCGTTTCTCATGATACAGCTTTGGCAGCGGGTTTTGCATGGGCGCCTCATAGTTCTTCCTGTTGCGCAGTGCATCGATGGCCGTATAGATGGCATGCCGCAGTGAGTTGGCACTGGTCTGGTTGCGTCCAGCCAGCTCAAAGTGTACGCCGTGTGCGGGAGCCGTGCGCACGATGGGCAGTCCTGCCGTAAAGCGCACACCATCTTCAGGTGCCAATGTCTTGAACGGAGCCATGCCCTGGTCATGATACATGGCCAGAACACCGTCGAAGCGTAAGTAGTCGCCACGTCCGAAGAATGTGTCGGCAGCATAGGGACCGAAAGCTTGAATGTCTTCAGCTGCCAGTTCGCTGATGGCTGGTGCAATGATGTCCTTTTCCTCTTCGCCCAGTGCACCGTCTTCTCCGCAGCGCGGATTTAGTGCCAGAACAGCAATGCGCGGGGTAGAGATGCGCAGGTCGCGACGCAACGCCAGATGAAAAAGGCGAACCTTCTCTATTATTTTCTGTTTGGTGATTGACTCAGAGATGTCTTTCACTGCCAGGTTGTTCGTCACCAGGGCCACACGCAGATCGTCGTTCATCAGGATGCTGATACCTTTTTCCTGGCTTTCCAGCTTGCGCTCCAAATAGTTGGCATGCCCATGAAATCCGCTGATGTTGCTGCGGTTAACAGGTGCAGTGACATCGAGAGCCTGCAGTGCAGCTTGTCCTGATTCGTTAGTAGCTTCGCCCATGCTCACAGCAATCTCCTTCTCTCCGAAGCAGTCCAATAAGTTCAAACGGTTGTCTTCTGCCTCCGAGGCTTGTGCGATGATGGTAAAAGGCACGTCCATGTTCAGCACTTTGGCATAGTATGTGGCCACTTTCGACGAGCCGTAGATGATGGGCGTCATAAGTTCCAGCATGGCGGGATCTTCGAAAGCCTTCAGTATGACTTCATAACCCACTCCGTTTGTATCACCATGCGTGATGGCTACGCGTATTTTTTTTTCTTCCATTTCTTTTATTTGTTATATTGTAATTCAGTTTATGTTCTTACGTATCGATGATATTTGTTGTTCGGTCATATCTTGATGAAGTGCCGCCATCTTGGCTGTTGAAAGCAGACCGCAGGCCGCAAAGATGTCCTGTCCTCGGCTGGCACGAATGGTTGTAAACACGCCATGGCTGGTCAGGTAGTCGCGCAGTTGTTCCATGCGCTCATCGTCTGATTCTGGCAGATTGACGTCGGGAATGGCGTGAAAGCGTATCAGGTTGACACGGCATTCCAGTCCCTTCACCAGATTTACAATCTCGCGTCCATGGGCCAGCGAGTCGTTTAGGTGGCCAAAGCAGATGTATTCAAACGAGCATCGGCGCTGGTGACTGAAATCGTATTGTTTGAGCAGAGCCAATGTTTCCTCAATGGGCATAGCTTTTTCAGCCGGCATCAGTTGCAATCGCTGTTCGTGCAATGGCGAGTGCATTGAAATGGCTACGTGGCATTCGCTTTCGTCCAGGAAGTGCTTCAGTTTGCCACGCACGCCCACCGAACTCACGGTGATGCGCTTGGGACTCCAGGCATATCCGTCGGCAGCAGTCAGAATCTGAGTGGCTTTCAGCACAGCATCCAGGTTGTCCATTGGCTCGCCTTGTCCCATAAACACCACGTTGGTCAGCTGTTCGCTTTCGGGCAGCGAATATATCTGGTTCAGAATGTCGGCCGTACTTAGATTTCCCTCCCATCCCTGTTTGCCTGTTTGGCAGAACAGACAGTTCATCTTGCACCCCACCTGACACGACACACACAACGTGGCGCGCTCGCCGTCAGGTATGAACACCGTTTCCACGAATTTCCCTGCATCGGCAGCACATCTCACTGGGAAGAGGTATTTCACCGTTCCGTCCTGCGAACGCTGGCAATCAATCGGAGGCATGGCTCCCACCTCGTAGACATCGGCCAGCAACTGGCGATTGGCTTTCGACAGGTTTGTCATCTGCTCAATGCTGGTCACGTGCTTGCTGTATAGCCATTGGGCAATCTGTTTTCCAGTAAAGGCTGGCATCCCCATTTGTTGGCAGGCTGCTTTCAGTTCAGCTGCTGTCATGCCCAAAAGTGTCTGTTTACCATGATTCATGCTGCAAAGGTACGAATATTTTTTTGCATCTATGCCAAAAGTTCACATTATTATTATTTGTTAAGCAAAAAAGGTGAGTTTGCATGGCACACTATTTTCTTGAATTTTGCGTTAAATTTAAAAAAGCAGACGATGAATTACAACCAGTTTAACAAACAGCAGCGCGAGGTGATCGAGGCCACTGGTGGCTTCCATTTGGTTCTTGCACCACCAGGATGCGGCAAGACCGCTGTGCTGGCCGAGCGTGTGATATGGGCTCGCCAGCATGGTGTGGCGTTTGAGCAGATGGCCTGTCTCACGTTTACCAATCGAGCATCGCGCAGCATGCTTGAACGCATACATGATCGCATGGGGGCTGTTGAGTCACTCGATCATCTGTTTGTTGGCAATGTGCATCGCTTCTGTTCGCAGTTTTTGTTTCAGAATGGTGTGTTGCCAGAGACAACTTCGGTGGTCGATACCGACACGTCTATCAGTATCATGGCTGACTTCCTTGGCGAAGACGAACTGAAGGTGCTGGGTGATGCACGTCATCGGCATCGATATTCGAAAATTCTTAATCTTCAGCATCTTATGTATCAGTGCTACAAGGGTCACTCAAGAGAACTTGTTGCACACCGTGATGCCATGGAAAGCCAAGCTCTTCGCGAACTCTGTGTGACTTTTCATCTGCCTTATGAGCAGGCATCGGTTGTTCAGCTTTATCAGCATGCCGACTTTTATCGTGAACAGCCCGTATTGCTCAGTGCCGAGGGACATCAGCTGCTCATTGGCCTGCATGTGGCCCGCCAATATGAGCAATACAAGCAACAGAACGACCTGGTAGACTTTGAAGACCTGCTGCTGTTCACCTATGACGCCATGATGGCCGATGCATCTTCTCATATCTGGCGCCGTTTCGACTGGATTCAGGTGGACGAAGTGCAGGATCTGAATCCGCTGCAACTGGCTATCATCGACCTTTTTGCTGCCCCTGGTGCCACGGTTGTGTGTCTTGGCGATGCGCAGCAAGCCATATTCTCTTTCATGGGGGCACAGACCAGCACTTTGCAAATGCTTCGCGAGCGTTGTGGCGAGCATGGCTTTCACAATTTCTATCAGAACTATCGCTCGCCCGAATATCTGCTCAACGTATTCAATACCTACGGTCAGCAGCAGCTGGGCATCTCGTCAGACTTACTACCCACCACACAAGACCACACGACCAAGCGTCCTGGCGATTTGATGCTGGTCGACAGCCACACCAACGTGGACGAGGTGAACCTGGTGGCCCGCATGGTTCGCAGACTCTATCAAGCCTATCCGGAAGAAACAACTGCCGTGGTTGTGGCCTTCAATAGCGATGCCGACGATGTGAGTGCTGCCCTGAATGATGTGCCTCATTTCAAGGTGTCGGGCATCGACCTCTTCACCACGCCATCCATGCGTCTGTTGCTGGCCCATCTCGACGTTCTGGCCATGGAGCAGAACTTCATAGCCTGGTCGCACATCTTCACGGGATTGCGCATCTATACTTCCAACTCGGCCTCGCGCCAGTTTGTCCATGAGCTCATGCAACTGGCCATCACACCCACCGATTTTCTCTTCTATAATGATACCACCTATGTGGCCCAGTTTGTACAGTCATTCGACGAACGCGACCTTGTGGTCTTCGATACTGAAACAACTGGTCTCGATGTGTTTCATGACGATGTGGTTCAGTTGGCCGCTGTACGCGTGAGCAAGGGTAGGGTAGTGGGGCAGCTGGATCTCTATATTGAGACCAGCCGCGACATTCCGCCCATGCTGGGCGACGTGGTCAATCCTCTTGCTGAAGAGTATGACCGCCATCCGCATCTGTCACCGGCGCAGGCTTTCCAACAGTTTGCCGATTTTGCATGCGACTGTGTCATATTGGGGCATAATGCCACGTTCGACTATCAAATTCTGGAGCACAACATGCAGCGCTATGCTCCACAGTTGTCGATGAAGCAGCTGTGGCCAACCTATTTTGATTCATTGAAACTATCACGTCTGTTGCTGCCGCGCCAAAAGAGCTACAAGTTGAAGTGGTTGGTAGAAACGCTGTCTCTTGAAGGTCAAAACTCTCATTTGGCCAGCGACGACATTATGGCCACGCTCAGTTTGGCGCGACATTGTCTTGACCTGGCCAGACCGCTTGTGAGTCGACAGATGGAGTTCCTAAGCAGGCATCGCACCGTGACAGAACGTTTCCGCAATCTCTACGGCGACTTGTTCCTTCATTCCTTCGACCAACTCTTCGTAGAGCAAGCCGCCCCAGCCCTTGTGGTCGAGCTGAAATATGCCTATGACTACTTGCGCCAGCTGAACCGGATGGAGCCTCAACCCAAGTTGCAATATGTGCTGAACTATATAGAACGCGATTTGCTTTCGCCCGAAAGCGGTGCCTCGCTGGCTCAGCAGTTGGCCATGCACATGAAAGACCTGTCGACCATGAAGGAGTCTGACCTGTGCGGGGCTGCCAGCATGACGGAACGCGTATTTGTATCAACCGTACATAAAGCCAAAGGCTTGGAGTTTGACAACGTTATTCTCTTCGATGCCGTGGTGGGCAAATATCCCAGTGCTTATGCCTCCGACGGCGGCAACGAAGAAGAGGCTCGCAAGTTCTATGTGGCCATGTCGCGAGCACGTCGTCGGCTCATTATCACTTACTGCCACAACAGCGTGAATCGCTTTGGCCGCTGGTTTGCCAGCGAAGTCACGCCCTATATGACGTGCATTCGTTCTTTTTTTGTCGAAAGTGACAGGAAATAGAAAAAAAATGATTACATTTGCACACATTAACCATGTGATGATATGACTTCTTTTTCGCAACAAGACATTTTCTGTCGTGCAGAATTGCTCCTGGGCACCGAGGCAATGGAGCGCCTTTACACTCAGCGCGTCATTGTGTTTGGTGTGGGGGGAGTGGGCTCTTGGTGTGCCGAGGCGCTGGTGCGCTCAGGCATTAGGCAGCTCACTATTGTTGACAGCGATTGTGTATGTACCAGCAACATCAATCGTCAACTCATGGCCAGCACCGAAACGGTAGGTCTGCCCAAGGTGGAGGTGCTCCGCCAACGCCTGCTCGCCATTAATCCGCAGGCCGAGATTTCAGCCCTCCAGCAAGTGTTTTGCGAGGAAACGGCCCACGCGTTTGCGCTCGATGACTATGATTTCGTGATTGACGCCATCGATTCGCTGAAAGATAAGGCATTGCTCATTCTGAAGGCCACGCAATGTCGTCGGGCAAAACTGTTCTCATCGATGGGTGCCGCACTGAAGCTGGATCCCACCCGCATTCGTGTGGGTGAGTTTTGGAAGGTGAAGGGCGACCCACTGGCGCGTGCACTGCGCAAGAAGTTCAAGTCGCAAGGATTGTTTCCTGCCCATAAGTTTCTGTGCGTTTTCTCTGACGAGCTGCTTTGCAATCAGGGCGCACAGCCTGTCACCGCCGATGGACAAGGCATGTTTCGCAAGGCTCAGACCAATGGTTCGCTGGTTCACATCACCGCCATTTTCGGCATGATGTTGGCCTCGCTGGTTGTCCGCACGGTTGTAGACGAAGTTTCCAAAACAGTGTGAGAATGTAGCATCAGATACTTCTGAATCATTGGTGTTGAAAGAATATAATAATCATCTGAAATAAAAGAATTTATGAAGACAATTGTAACCCAAGAGGCTCCGGCCGCCATTGGCCCTTACAGTCAAGCCATCGAGGCCAATGGATTTGTGTATTGCAGCGGACAGTTACCCATTGATCCTGCTACGGGACAGATGCCAGAAGGCATCAAGGAGCAGACACGCCAGTCGCTACTCAACGTGCAGGCCATTTTGCACGCAGCCCAGTTGGATCTGGGCCATGTGGTGAAGACCACCGTGCTGCTGAGCGACATTTCAAATTTTGCTGCCATGAACGAGGTATATGGCGAGCTTTTCTCGGCACCCTTTCCTGCCCGTTCGGCCTTTGCCGTGCGCTCTTTGCCCAAGGATGCACTGGTTGAAATTGAATGTATTGCTGCGCGATGAAGGACACGGTACTAATTCTGAGCGGCGGCATGGACAGCACCACGTTGCTCTACGACTATCAGGAACGCATAGCCCTGGCCGTGTCGTTCGATTATGGCAGCAAGCACAATGCGCGCGAAATTCCGTTTGCTCGTCTGCACTGTGAGCGTCTGGGCATTCGCCACATCGTCATTCCCCTGGGCTTCATGACAACTTATTTTAAAAGCTCGCTGCTGCAGGGTGGAGACGACATTCCTGAGGGTCACTATGCTGATGACAACATGAAGTCTACGGTGGTGCCCTTCCGCAATGGCATCATGCTGTCGGTGGCTGTAGGAATTGCCGAGAGCAATGAACTGAAGTATGTGATGATGGCAAATCATGGCGGCGACCACACCATCTATCCTGACTGCCGTCCTGAGTTTGTCGATGCTTTCAATCAGGCTGCCCGTGCCGGCACGTTCGTTGGTGTGGGTCTGCTGTCGCCCTACACCCACATGACCAAGGCCGACATTGCCCGTCGGGGCCGCGAACTGGGCATTGACTATGCCGAGACGTGGAGCTGTTACAAGGGTGGCGACCGCCATTGCGGCAAGTGCGGCACATGTGTGGAGCGTCGGGAGGCTATGAAAGAGGCTGGCATTGATGACCCGACGGAGTACGAAGAGTAATTTTTGTTGTTGAGGCAAGCTTTGCTTCAGGCAACAGGGAAGTCGAATAAAAAAACAAGGAAAACAAAGTGGCACTATTTGTTTTCCTTGTTTTTATTTGTTATTATAATCGACGCTTACATATAATAAAGATAGGTGGGGTGAAATTATTTTGCTACCACCATCTTCTTGTTGTTGATGATGTAGATGCCTTTCGAAGGCGTAACCACAGGTTGACCCGTAAGCGTGTAGGCTGTGTTGGTCTTGGTGAAGTGGCTGTTGGCTGAGTTCTGCTGTGCATCGTCGATGCCCGTTTCAATCTTGTTGCCCAGGCGCAGCAGCTTCACGCCATGTGTGGGCACAGAGGTACTGATGCTGCCAGTTGCGGTGCCCAGGTCTTCGCCAGTCCATACGTCGTGCACGGACACTGCTTCGCCTGCACCGTAGCCCAGTTGGGTGAGGTCTACGACATAGGGGGCTTTCTTGCTTACGTAGAAGATGAACTCCATCGTGGTGCCTGTCGACGATGTGTTGTCGGTGTCGCACGACGAGTCGTAGCCACACAGCGCGCGCAGCGTCTTGTAATTGTGGCCCGTGGGCAAATCGTAGATCAGCGTGCACTGGGCATTCATTCCCAGTCCTGTGTTGTAGGATTTGCCGTCAACGCGCAGCGTTCCACCCTCCACATTCTTGTTCACATGCAGGGTGCCCCATTCAGCCGAGTAAGAAGTCTGCTTCAGCGTGGTGAGCGATGTTTCGTTGCCGTTGGCATCAATCAGCACAGGATCAATCAGGTTGGCACGGTCATAAGCAAAGCCGTCACCCCAGTTGCTCACAACAATCTTCAGCTGTTCAGCCCCCGTAATGTCGGCCTCCAGCATCTTGCTCTTGGTGCCAGTGCGACTGATGAGACCTGAGCGTGCAGCTGCATTGTCCTGCTCGTCGGTCAAGGGGTTCTGATCGAACACCAGGAAACGCAGCGAGGTGGTTGCTCCCGTCTGTCCAATGCCCGAATCGTCGGCAGCGGCCATGGCACGGAATCGCACCACATCCATTGTGTCGGGTATTTGGAAGAATATAGCCGCATTGGCATCGGTAGAGAAGCCACGGTCGTAGGCAGTGCCCAGCACCTTCATCTTTCCGCCATTGTCAACGTTCTTGTTTTCATACACACGGTTGAAGTATGACTTGGTGTACTGTCGCGTTTTGAATTTGCCCGTAAGTTCCACCTCAGTGCCATTGCTCAGCACAAGTGTGGGGTTGATCCAGTCACCATGGTCATAGTTGAAGTTGTCGCCACCGTCGTCAACCACCAGTACCAACGTCTTCGAGCCTTTAGGCCATTCAACGTCCACGTCTACAGCGTGCCCGTCAGTGGTGTAGGCCACAGTCTCGCTTTTGTAGAGCGCTTTCTGTCCCACAATCCATCGGTTGTCGTCGCGCTGAAACATGGCCAGATAGCGAGTGTCGCCAATGTGTGATGTCCATACCACGCGACCCAGATCTTCGTCGGCCCACAACTGATGGGCATCCTGTCCGTATTTGTGCATTTGATGATATTCCTCGTTGTTCAGCAGCGACAGGGTGAAGGCGTCGTTCTTGGTCATCTCGCCGCCAAAGAACAGTGGCGAGTGGCAAATGCCCCAAAGCGTCATCATCGTGAGTTGTTCGTTCTGCGAAAGGTTGGTCCATCGGCCCTTGTCGGCTGCGGTGTAGCCAGCATCGGCCACGGTCATGGCAATCTGCCCCAGGGGCAGCATGTCGCAGTCGGCGTAGTTGCCGGGGCGGGTGATGTTCTCCCAAGCATGGGCTTCGTTGAACACAGCGTCCACGTGCGTCCAGTTGTCCCAGAGGTCGTCCATCATGCGCCACATGTTGGCGTTTTGCAGGCATTCCTCGGCATACTCATACTTTGTTTTGCCAGGCGAAAGTGAGAGCACAATGGGACGGCTCGTCTGGTCAATGGCCTTGCGAATCATGTGAATCTCATCGGTGTAGAAGGGGCGGCTCAGGTCATCGATCTTCAGGAAGTCAACGCCCCATTCGGCATAAAGGTCCATAATCGAGTTGTAGTACTGCTGACCGGCCGCGTTGTTGCGCACCAGCAGATTGTCCTTCAGCCATGTGCAAGGCGATGTGGTGCCGTCGTACACCTGGCTCCATGGCGTCTGCTCACTGCCCTTCAACTTGTAGTTAGAGCCCACCACGTTCTTGGGCACGCCTCGCATGATGTGTATGCCAAACTTCAGCCCCATTTGGTGAATCTTGTCGGCCAGAGCCTTGAATCCCATGTTCTTTCCTCCCACCATGCAGGACGGGAAACGGGTGGGCGAGGGCAGATAGCGTCCATACTCGTCGAGCACGTAGTCTTGGTCGCCACGCTGATTGTAGTTGCCGCCGCCCAGCGATGGGTGGTTGCAATACCAGCGAATGTCCACGACCACATACTCCCAGCCATGGCGCACCAGGTCGTTGTCTACAAGATATTGTGCATTTTGCAGCACCTCTTTCTCCGTCACGCTGCTATAGTAGCAGTCCCATGAATTCCATCCCATAGGCGGTGTCGCAGCCCATGTGCGGAAAGTGGCCATCGACTCGTCTGATTGTGCCTTTGCAAAGTTGCAAGACAGGAGCATGGTCAGAAGGATTAGTGTAAGTTTTTTCATTGTAGTTATGATAAAATTGGTTTGTTGATGCTATATAGAATACAAAATTACGAATAATTGTTCAGAAAGAAA
>CACXUV010000092.1 GCA_902770845.1 uncultured Prevotellaceae bacterium | reverse complement strand
GAGAAAAAGCCATAGCGACCACCACGATAGCCATTCACAGTGTCGACAAGTATACCTATCTCCGGGTCACGCGATGGACGCCATCGAGCCACTAAGGGTTTCACCACCAGGTCATCGAGCGAACCAGCTATCAACACGCACAGGGCAGCACAAGCTACGATGAGCAGTATTTTCTTTGTACTGTCATTGTTTTTCAACACCAAATAGAACAAAGCTAAATAGAGAGGAATCCACGTTGCAGCCGTTGTGAGCGTTTTCACAAGTCCATCGAGAAAAAGCGAAGCACTGCCATTCACGGCCAAAAGCAGTTCTTTGTCGAAGCTTATCAATGTGTTCCAGTCCATGCGAAATTCCTTTTACTAAATCAATTCTATCTGTGTTGTTTCAACCCACCCTTGCTTTCCATCGGCCACACGTATCTCTTTCCACTCACGCATGGTGTCGTCGGTTATAATAACTTTAGTGCCTTCGTGCAAAATAAAGAGATCTGTGCCGTTAGAAGCAGGTGTACTCTTCACGTTGACGGCCGATTTCATGATAACGGCCCCTTTGCGATGGGTAAGATCTTGCTGCTGACTATAAGCAAACAGATTGCTCAACAGGAAAAGCAACAGCACTGCAAAGGCACCGAAGAATCCAACCTTTCGCAACCATATTGGCTGCGAGAACAGGTAAATTAAAGCCAGCACAACGGCCAGAGCCAGTGACAGGAGTGCCGTAAAGGCCCACCCATCAATACTGGTGAGATTGACCAGCGACCTGTACCAGGTTACAAAGAACATCTCTGACTCCGGCACAATCTTGTCAATGGTCTTGCTGTGGGCCATTTGCAAATTGAAACGCACATCAGCATCGCCTGGCGAAAGCTGCAAAGCGCGTTCATAGTTTAGCACAGCATGGGTTATGTCGTCCATGCGATAATAGGCGTTGCCCAGATTGTAATATAAGTCAGAACTGACACCCTGTGCAAGCAACGAGTCATAGAGTTGAATGGCTTGCTGATAGCGTCCCTCCATATAGGCACTGTCGGCCAATGATTTCAGCTCACGGACATTGATATTTCCAACCTGCGCCGTTTGAGCTGTAGCTGTCAGGGGCACCAGCATCAGTAGCATGGCCACCACGGCCATCGGCCTTCCAACCTTTCGTTTAATCACGCTCTCAATCTTTTCAATTGCTGTCATTGCCGTGTTATATACCTTGTTCATATTGCCCTGAGCATCGCCTGGTGCATAGCGCTGGAACTCGCACAGATTCAATGCGTCGAGGAACTGATCAACAGTATCTCCGTCAACGCCACGCCCCGACAGTTTCTCACGTATATTGTCCTGTGACAACTGGGCCACAGGAATATTGAGCTTGTCGCCCACATAACCCCACAGCGTGCGCAGTATCTCATCATAGAACTCGCCCTGCTTGTTTTCCTGCATCAGTTTCAATGCTTTTTTCATGCGTTTCACAGCCACCTTGTTAGCCTTGCCTGCACGGGAACTCACCACATCGGCATTGGCAATGGCACGCTGACGGAAGACTACGAAAAGCGACACAAATGCGCCCAACAGCAGAACAATGGCAATCCAATACCAATGGCTACCAAAGAAATACTCGCCTGGAGCCGACTGGTGAACACGACCTTGCTTGATGTGGCGAATGTCGTTGGCAAGCATCTTCACATCCTCTTGCCCTGAGAAGTCCTGCACAGCAGTGGCACCGCCTTCTCCCTTCTCCACATGAATCTGGAAAGTCTGCGTGCGAGAGGTCTTGTATTGACGCTTTGCCGGGTCGTAATAAGAAAACTCTATGGCAGGAATTTCAAAGTCGCCTTGATGGCGTGGCACAGCCAGGAAGTCATAAACCATGCTGCCTTCCACTCCGTTCACCGTAAGACGTGTCTTATCGGTCTGTTTGGGATCGTAAGTGTCAAAATCCTTAGGAAATTCCACATTTGGCTGCTTAATAAGTTTCAAGTTGCCCGTACCACTCACAACAACACGCAGCGTGATGGGATCATTCGCTTTTACTTCTTTCTTGTCGAGCGAGGCCGACACCGTAAACTGACCGACACCTCCCGAGAAGTTGGCTGGACGATTGGGCAAAGCATCCACCTGAATTTCTATGCTGGGTGCCTTAATGGCCTTCTTCACTTCGACATAGCCCGAACCACCATTGAAGAAGGCTTCAAAAGGATCTATATTGCGGTTGCGCTGCACGACAATGCCATTGAAGGTAATACTGGGAACGGTAAGTTTGCCCGTAATCTGGGGAAACATAACATACTGGCTCCACGTTACGGTCTTGTAATTACGGCCATTCAACTGTTCTATCTTGAAACTCTTCTCCTGAGGCAATGGAACCTCCTGGGTGTGAAATCCCTGTAAATCAGGCATTTTACCTTCCAGCTGGGTTAGGTCTACCAGGGTATAAACCTTATAGGTAAGTAAAACCGGCTCTTGCTCCACTACACGTTTCTTGTTGGCACTCACCTTGATAAAAAGGTCACTGCCAGAAATGGCAGTACCAGCATCACGCATCTGGTCTTGCTGATTGCGACGTGCATTACCACCACCATTCCCAGCTCCCGAGTTTCCGCTTTGAGACTGGCCACTCACAGTGATTTTCAGTGCATTCGACGAAATTTGCTTGCCATCGGCATTGACAGAAGCAGCTGGAATGGTGAATGTTCCGTTTTTAACAGCACAAAGAATATACGTATAAGTCACTGACGAAGACTGTGTGGTCTTGCCATTGATTATTTGGAAACTCGACTGTGTGGAGGTGCTGGGGCCCATCAACACTTCAAGTTCTTCTGGAATTTGCCCTATCTTGAAGCCGCTCACATCATGGGTGTTCACAGTATAGGTCACTCTGAACCTGTCGCCCACAGCCACTTGCGAAGGGCCATTGGCCGTAAGCCGCTGTGCTGCAGCGGTTGCAATCAATAATGATAAGAATGAAAATATGACAAATAAACGTTTCATACTATTTCAGTAAAATCAATGTTCACAACAACATCACCAGTTCTTCTCGTTCTGCCGGCGCTGAGGCTGCTTCTGAGCCTCCTTCATGCGCTTCTGTGTCTGTTTTTCCTGTTGCATGGCAGCATTCAGTAACTGCTCTGCATTTTCTTTGCTCATCTGAGGTTGCTGTTGCTGCTGTTGGTCCTGCTTCTGCTTGTCTTTATCTTGCTTCTGCTGATCCTGTTTCTGCTTGTCTTGCTTTTGCTGATCCTGCTTCTGCTGCTGATTCTGATTTTGCTTGTTCTGGTCTTGTTTCTGTTTTTGGTGTTGGCATAGCACCAGGTTGTAGCGTGTCTCATCGTCATTAGGATTCAGCCGGAGGGCCTGCTTATAGTTCTCAATGGCCTCGCCATACATCTGATGTTGCTGGCACACAACACCCATATTATGAAAGGAACGGGCCTTGCGCAAAGGGTTGGTCTCTAACTGACTGGCCTTTTGAAACTGCTCCACAGCAGCCGAGTCTTTCTTCTGCGCCATCAAAGCATTGCCCAGATTGTAGTGAGCCTGCGGATTCTTGTCGTTCTGTTCAATAGCCTTACTATAAGCCACCTCTGCACGTTCATAGTCGCCTTTCATGAACAGCTTGTTTCCTTCCCTCACGTATTGACGGTCGCTTGTCTGAGCCTGTGCCCCAACAGCCACGAATATCAGCAATAACAAAGCAGCAACTTTCTTCTTTGCACCAAAGAGTGATATTTTTTGCAGCAAGGGATTCCTGCGGTCAAGTATGCACACTTCAAGTATCAGCACTAGCAGAGCCAGTATACCCACGGCTTGAAACTGCTCGTCAAAATCGCTGTAGATGGTACTTTCCGACTCATTCTTCTCCAACTTGTCGAGTTCTTCATCCAGTTGGCGCTGGGCATTCGAATTGTTCTCCACATGAATATAGGCACCTCCACCTGCCTGTGCCACTTCACGACACATTTGCTCATTAAGAGCCGACATGACAGTGTTTCCTGTATTATCATGCATGTAGTCACCAGTACCAGGAACTGGTATGGGAGCTCCCTTGGTTGAGCCCACGCCCAACACATATACTCTCATGCCTCGCTCCCTGGCAGCCTGTGCAGCCTCAAGGGCCCCACCCTCATGGTCTTCGCCATCGGTAATGACGATAATAGCTTTGCCTATGTTCTCCTGCTGTGTAAAACTGTGCATGGCCGACTCGATGGCGGCGCGAATGTCGGTGCCCTGATTCTGCATCATCGAAGGGTCGATGTTCGACAGAAACATCTTGGCCGACACATAATCGCTCGTGATAGGCAGTTGTACAAAGGCGTCGCCAGCAAAGACAATCAAACCTATCTTGTCGTTTGTGAAATTATCCACAAGGTTTTCTACCATCATCTTGGCACGCTCCAAACGACTGGGCACTACATCCTCAGCACGCATGGAATTACTAATGTCCATGGCAATGATGGTCTCAATGCCCGTGCGTTTCTCATGACTGATGCGTGTACCAAACTGTGGGCGAGCCAGCATGATTATCAGCAAAGCAAGAGCCGCCTGAAGCAACCAGAACTTCACCGCAGGGCGAAAACGCGACACATCGGGCATGAGCTTCTTTAGCAACGACGGGTCACCAAACTTACGCAAGCGTGCCTTCTGCTTGCGATAGGTTATCAACCTGATGCATGCAAACACCAGGATGAATACCAACAGGTAGAGATATTTTGGATCTTCGAATCTAAACACGATGCAATTTATGTTTTTACGAATTTACAACTTACGATTTCCTTCACATTCAGCTCAAACAACATGTTATGGGATCCTGCGGAAAACAGTGATGCGCAACAGTATTTCGAGCAACAGGGCAATGATGGCCGCCAACGCAAAGGGCTGATAGGCCTCATAGCGCCGACTGAACTGCTTTACATTCAGCTTCGACTTCTCGAGCTTGTCGATTTCCTTATAGATCTGGTTCAGTTCCTTATTATTGGTGGCGCGATAATAGTCGCCATCAGTTGCGTCAGCAATGCCACGCAGTGTTTTCTCGTCGATTTCAACAGGATAATTCACGTATTGTGGAAGTCCAGTGGCTGCAGGAGGCAACGGCGCTGTTCCATTTTTTCCCACGCCAATGGTGTAGACACGTATGCCCAGGCTCTTGGCAATCTCGGCTGCAGTGAGCGGCGAAATATCACCACGGTTGTTAGAACCGTCGGTCAGCAGAATAACGACACGGCTCTTAGCCTTCGATTCTTTCAGTCGGCCAACAGCATTGGCCAGTCCCATGCCAATGGCTGTTCCATCCTCGATAAGTCCGCGAGCAGCAATGTCTGTGCGAACATTATGCAGCATGGTCAACAGCGACACATGATCGGTGGTCATGGGGCACTGCGTAAACGATTCACCTGCAAATATAGTCAAGCCAATATTGTCGTCCGGACGACCTGCAACGAACTCAGCAGCCACATTCTTGGCTGCCTCAATGCGGTTAGGTTTCAAGTCTTCTGCCAGCATCGAGGTCGATACGTCCATGGCCATCATAATGTCGATGCCCTCAATGGTTTGATTTTTCCAGGAGTTGTGCGTCTGCGGACGAGCCAAAACGATCACCAACATGGTGAAGGCAAACAAGCGTAGCAATAACTGAACAGGCATGAGCATCACCCGCCAGCTCTTGGGAGTATATCGGAATGCAAAGGTGTCGGCCATTCGAATGGTCGGCTCGCTCTTCTTGCGATACATCACATACCATATTATATAAGGTATGGCAAGCAGTAGCAAAAAGAAATATTCTTTATTGGCAAATTCCATGTGCTATACAAATAACTGATATATTTTATAGATAACCACAACCAGCAGAACGACACAGGCCACGGCAATGCCAATGACAGTCCATTTCAGAACTGTTCGCGTTTGGTTAGAACGCTGTTCGGCCTCGGTCAACTGGGGCTTCACGGTCTCTTCGGTTGGCAGATTCTCGATCTTTGTCTCATTGATGAACTCAATGGCATTCATGAGATTAGCATCATTCTCGTTGATAAGAGTGGAGAACTTGGCAAACTTCACAAGGTCGGCAGTCTGGAACAACTGGCGCAACTCGTCGAGCGACTTGGAGTCAGGACTCTTCATCAGTCGATCAATGATTTCGCTACTGGTCATTTCCATGGCCGAGAATCCATAGCGTTCCTCAATATACTTTCTCAGCGTGTCGGTCAGCCTTGTGTAATACTCCTTCTGATTTTCCTGATTATCTTCGCTCAACTGATGACGTTCCACACGCAGTGCCTCTATTTCCTTCATAGCCTTCTGATGAGGCAACAGACGTTTGACAATACGAATGCTCTTGATGATGGGCTTGTTGTCACGGAGTCGCAAATACAAATAATACCCCACAGCCATCAAAACAAGCATCAGCACACTCAGCCAGAATGGTCCACTCCATTCACTCCACTGGAATGGATTATCCTGCACACCCTTTGCTCCAAAGAAATTTTCAGGATGCAAGGTGTCCACCTCGAGCGTAAGCACCTTCAAAGCAAGACTTTTGCCTTCATAAGGCTTGCCGTCAACATTTACGACAAAGGGAGGCAAATAATAGAGAGTGTCTTCAAACGAAGTGAGGGTATAGACCACCGTGCGCTCCACGAAACCATTCTCAGTGCTGCGCACCCCCAGTTCATTACTTGACAACACTTCTAAGCCAGGAGTAATTTGCTGAGTGGACTTAAAGACAGGAAACACAGCTTCCTGCCCTTCTTTCATCGTGGCCGTGACCGTCAGCTGAGTTTGCTGTCCCACAAATATCTCGATAGGGTCGATCTTCTCCGTAACCGATACTTGTGCAACAGCACACAACATGCTGCATGTCAATGCTATAAGAGATAAGAGTCTTTTCATTCTATCCACGTTGTTTAAACAATCCAAGCAGCGATTTCACATAGTCTTCATCCGTGGCAATGCTCACGCTGTCAACGTTGCATTTCGCAAATGTTTCCTTCAACGACTTTTGCCGATTCTGCCAATAACGCTTGTAAGCATCACGCGTACTGCGACTACTGGTGTCGACATACTGTTCGAAGCCCGTTTCTGCATCGACCACCTTCATGAGTCCCACGTCGGGCAAATCGGCAGAGCGTTTGTCGTAGACCTGAATGGCCACTACATCGTGCTTGCGATTGGCTATCGTGAGCTGTTGCATGAAATCCTGTCGCACATAGAAGTCACTCAACACAAACGCCGTGCAGCGGCGCTTCGAAACGCTTGTCAGAAATTCCACTGCTTGCTTAACATCCGTTCGTTTCGAATCGGCATGAAAATCAAGCATCTCGCGAATGATATACAAAATATGCTTTCTTCCCTTCTTGGGTGGAATATATTTTTCAATTTTGTCAGAAAAGAACACTACGCCAATCTTGTCGTTGTTCTGAATGGCAGAGAATGCCAGCGTTGCCGCAATCTCCGTAACCATGTCGCGTTTCATTTGCCGCTGCGTTCCAAAATCCTGCGAGCCGCTGACGTCAATCATCAGCATCACCGTTAGTTCGCGTTCTTCCTCAAACACCTTCACATAAGGCTTGTGGAAACGAGCTGTGACATTCCAGTCAATATCGCGCACATCGTCACCATACTGATATTCGCGAACTTCGGAGAAGGCCATACCACGCCCCTTGAAGGCCGAGTGGTACTGACCTGCAAAGATATTCGAGCTTAGACCACGTGTCTTAATCTCGATCTTTCTGACTTTCTTGATGATTTCTGATGTTTCCATCAGGGCACTTCAACCTTATTAATAATTTTAGAAACTATTTCCTCACTCGTCACATTGGAAGCTTCTGCTTCGTATGTCAGACCAATACGATGGCGAAGCACATCATGGGCCACGGCACGCACATCCTCTGGCACAACATAGCCACGACGCTTAATAAAAGCATAAGCACGGGCAGCCTTAGCCAGATTGATTGACGCGCGAGGCGAGCCACCAAACGAAATCATGTCTTTCATATTCTTCAAGTCATAACGCTCTGGATAACGCGTAGCAAAAACGATGTCGGCAATATACTGCTCTATCTTTTCGTCAATATACACTTCGCGCACCACCTCACGAGCTTTCATGATTTCTTCAGCCGTTGTCACAGGAGTAACCTTTGGCAGTCCGCCTCCAATATTCTCGCGTATGATTTTCTTCTCTTCCTCCAGTGTGGGATAGTCTATCACCACCTTCAGCATGAAACGGTCAACCTGGGCTTCTGGCAGAGGATAAGTGCCTTCCTGCTCAATAGGGTTCTGGGTGGCCATCACAAGGAAAGGCGAAGGCAACTCAAACGTTTCGCTGCCAATAGTCACCTGTTTTTCCTGCATGGCTTCCAGCAAAGCACTCTGCACCTTGGCTGGAGCACGGTTGATCTCATCGGCCAAGACAAAGTTGGCAAACACTGGGCCCTGCTTCACCAGAAACTTTTCATCCTTCTGCGAGTAAATCATGGTGCCTGTAACATCGGCAGGCAACAGGTCTGGAGTAAACTGAATACGGTTATATTTTGCATCAATCAACTGAGACAATGTCTTGATAGCCAATGTTTTGGCCAGGCCAGGAACGCCTTCCAGCAAAATATTGCCATCGCTCAGAAGACCAATAAGCAATGAGTCTACCAAATGTTTCTGTCCCACAATGACTCGATCCATGCCTGTCACCAAATTGGTAACAAACGCACTTTGTTGTTCTATTCGGATGTTCAATTCCCGAATGTCAATAGCTTCTGCCATAATTTGATTTGTTATTTATATTTGTTTTTTCTTTTTCTTGAACTCCAACTTAGGAATTTTGACGACTTGCCCAGCCTGTAGTGGGGTTGAGCCTTTCATGTTGTTATACACCTCAACATAGCAGGACATGCCATCGCCCAGCATTCGCTTGCTGATTCGCTCCACGGTGTCGCCCTCGCGAGCTTTCACCTCCTGGGCTGTACCTACAATTCGATAAGCTTTCTGCCGCAGTATCTGCTTTAAAGTCTTCCTTAGGCTCCGTTGATGCTTCTTCCTTTGGATTCGTTGATGCTTCTTCCTTAGGATTCGTTGACGTTTCTTCCTTAGGATTCGTTGACGTTTCTTCCTTAGGATTCGTTGACGTTTCTTCCATGACCTTGGTTGCTGATAGTGTAGAATCAGCATGCACACTGTCCATATCAGAAACTTCCGCTTCGCTTTTTGTGAGATCAATAAACCTTTCCAATTGATTTGAACCTGTGTAGTGCCCCACAAAGTATCCTATGACAAAACAAGCTGCACACAACAATAACCACAAGATCCATCCCCACCCTCTTCTTCGAGTGGACGGTTCTGGCTCATCATCAGTATATTCCCATGTTTTAGAGTCTTCTTCTTCATCTATCGATTCCAACTCATTTTCAGCATCAGCAACACTTTCCTCCTGAGGTTCTGAAAGCAATGGAGCTATCTCTTCAGGCTTTTCATCCACAACCTCCGTGGAAGAATCTTCCGTTACAACCTCAATGTTAGGTTCCTCCGTAGCAACTTCTGTGGAAAGTTCCTCCGTAGCAACTTCTGTGGAAGATTCGTTTTCTACAATTTCAACAACTGGCTCTTCCACCATATCTGCTGAAATAATCACCTCTTCCTCAACTGGTTGTTCCATCTCAACGGGCTGCTCATTATCGCCTAATGTCAGTGTCTCAACAGCCTGTTCAACAGCTGGTTCTGGCAGTTCTTCAATGGGCTGTATATCTTCTGCAGGATGTTGTTCCACCACTGGCTCCGACATTGCACCCAGAGTCTCTTCTACAGGTTCAGCTATCTGCCCATCCTCTGGCATGTCATCAAAATTCACGCCTTCGTTCAGCACAACAGTTTCAAATCCTGAAAAAGGCTTGTTCACCAGTTCCTTCATGATAGTGTCTGGTGTGAACGAAATCTTGGAGTGGCCATCAATCAACACACGCTCACCCGTATTGACATTGATACTTTCACGTGCATCAACGTCTACCACGCGAAAAGTTCCCAGTCCTTTGATTTTCACAATTTTATCATCGTTCACGCCATCCTGTATCACTTCAAACATGGCGGTCACAAACGACTGAGCCTCTTTCTTTGACACTCCATTCTTCTCTTGCAACAGAGCCATCAGGTCTTGAATTGTCAGCTTACTCATCGCCAGTTCCTCCATTCTTTATATGATCCTTCCACGAGGCATTTGGCTTAAAGCTCAACACCAGTTTTGGTGGAACCAGCATGCGCTGTCCCGTTGTAGGGTTCACCATGATTCGCTCCAACTTCTTTTTTACCTCAAAAGTCCCAAAGTTAGGCACCTGCACAGAATCTCCCTCTTGAAAGCTGTCGCCCATTGCATTGAGCACACTCAACAACAGTTGCTGTGTCTTGTCGGTCTTATATCCCGTGCGACGCGACAACTCTGATATGAATTCTTTATTGTTCATTTCAATAGTTCACCATAGAGGTCAAACTCCTCAGAATCAGTAATTTTAACTTGATAGAACTGGCCTATTTGCAGTTTTTCACTGGCAGGCACTAATACTTCAGGGTCAACTTCGGGCGAACAGAACTCAGAACGACCTACATAGTAGTCGCCTTCTTTGCGGTCAATGACCACCTTCAGCGTCTGTCCCACCTTGGCAGCTTCAATCTCAGCACTAATGTTCTGCTGAACTCTCATCAGGCGATCCAATCGCTGCTGTTTCACCTCGTCGGGCACGTTGTCCTCGTAGTTGTCGGCAGCAAAGGTGCCATCTTCCTCTGAATAGGCAAAAGCTCCCATCCGCTCAAAGCGAGCTTGCTTGGTAAACTCTATCAGCTCCTTGAAATCCGCTTCAGTTTCACCAGGGAATCCCACCATCAGTGTGGTGCGAATATGAATGCCCGGCACTTCACGTCTCATACGCTCCAGCAAGGCAAGTGTTTGCTCCTTTGTTACATTCCGTTTCATGCGCGAAAGCATGTGGTCGGATATGTGCTGAAGAGCAATATCGAGATACTTGCACACATTGTCTTTCTCACGCATCACTCTCAGCAAGTCCCAGGGGAAATGGGTGGGATAGGCATAATGCAATCGAATCCACTCCACACCTTCTATGTCGGCCATGCGCTCTATCAATTCTGCTATGCGCTGCTCACCATACAGGTCCATGCCATAATAGGTCAGTTCCTGGGCAATAATCTGGAACTCTTTCGTTCCCTCAGCAACCAACTGTCGCACTTCATCAAGGATGTCCTCGATAGGACGACTTTGGTGCTTGCCAGTTATCAGTGGTATGGCGCAGTAGGCACAATGCCTGTCGCATCCCTCGCTTATCTTGATGTAGGCATAATGCCGTGGGGTTGTTATGTGACGCTTGCCACTGCACACGGCAGCAGTGCCCAGATCGGCCACCAGCTGTCTGTAGTTGAACTTGCCATACCATCCGTCAACTTCTGGAATCTCAGCTTCCAGGTCAGCCAGATAACGTTCCGACAAGCATCCCATCACATACAGTTTTTCAATCCGACCTTCTTCCTTGGCCTGCACAAACTCCAGAATGGTGTTGATGCTCTCTTCCTTTGCATCGGCAATGAAGCCACAGGTATTGACCACCACGATTTCGCCTTTCGGGTCATCGCTGTCGTGGGTGCAACGGTAGCCGTTGGCCTCAAAGAGTCCCATCAGCATCTCAGAATCAACCAGATTCTTCGAGCATCCCATGGTGATAATATCTACGGTCTTTTGCTTCATTCCTTACTGAATAACGAATCAACAAAGTCTTTCTTGCGGAACAGTTGCAAATCCTCCATTCCTTCGCCCAGTCCTATGTACTTCACGGGCACCTTCAACTGGTCGGATATACCAATAACCACACCACCCTTGGCCGTACCGTCGAGCTTGGTAATGGCCAGCGACGTAATCTGAGTCACAGCCGAGAACTGCTTGGCCTGCTCAAAGGCATTCTGTCCGGTAGAACCGTCAAGCACCAGCATCACTTCATCGGGAGCATCGGGCAGCACCTTTTTCATTACATCCTTTATTTTCTTCAGCTCGTTCATCAAACCCACTTTGTTGTGCAGTCGGCCTGCAGTATCAATAATCACCACATCTGCATCATTGGCCTTTGCACTTTGCAACGTGTCGAAAACCACACTGGCAGGGTCGCTTCCCATTTGCTGTTTCACTACAGGAACGCCCACACGCTCACCCCAAATGCAAATTTGTTCCACGGCAGCAGCACGGAAAGTGTCGGCAGCACCCAAATACACCTTCTTGCCGGCTTGTTTGAACTGCCAAGCCAGCTTGCCAATCGTGGTGGTCTTTCCCACACCATTCACGCCAACGACCAGAATGACGTAGGGTCTATGATCCGATGGAAGATCCCAATTATCGTTATCCTCTGAATTGTTCTCGGCCAGGAGTGCGGCAATCTCTTCACGCAAGATACCATTCAACTCTGCTGTCGACACATATTTGTCGCGAGCCACGCGTTCTTCAATGCGCTCAATGATCTTGAGTGTTGTGTCGACCCCGACATCCGAAGTAATCAACACTTCCTCCAGATTGTCAAGCACATCGTCATCGACTTTCGATTTTCCCGCAACGGCACGTGCAAGTTTATCGAACACCGAGTTTTTGGTCTTCTCCAGACCTTTGTCGAGTGTTTCTTTGTTTTTTTTACCAAAAAATCCAAAAATTCCCATATTGCTATATTAAAAACAAATGCAAAGATACTGCAAAATAGGGAAAACGCAAAGAATTTGCACAAATTATTAACATTCTTCAAAATTATCCACAGAAATTAGCATTTGAGGAATGGTCTGGAAACAGAATGCACAGCCAGCTGCAGTTATATTTCTGCGCCGTCTGTGCAAACTGTGTTAATTATGGTGTATCTAAATTATTTGTTCACCTGATACTTGGTGTCGCCATCCTTGAAGAAGGCATTGATCTGGCGTGCAGCAGCAATACCGGCATTGGTATTGGCTTCAGCTGTCTGTGCGCCCATTTTCTTGGGAGTAGAGAAGTAGCGGCCCTCAAACTTCTGGAAGTCGCCATTGGCATCGGGCATGATGTCGGTCACGAACTTCAAGTCCTGACGCTCTTCCATCAGTTTCAGCAACTCTGGCTCGTTGATCACCTCCTTGCGCGCGGTGTTCACCAGAATACCACCCTTCTTCATCTTGCCCACAAGAGCATAGTTGATGCTCTGTTTGGTCTCGGGAGTTGCAGGAATGTGCAGCGACACCACATCGCACTGTTCAAACAAAGCTTCCTGATTGGCCACGGCATGCACGCCGGCCTTCTCAATCACCTCGGCAGGGCAGAAGGCATCATAGGCATAAACATCCATGCCAAAGCCTTTGGCAATACGGGCAACATTGCGGCCAACGTTTCCAAAAGCCAAAATGCCTAACTTCTTGCCCATCAGTTCAGTACCTGCTTTTCCATTATAGAACTGACGCACAGCAAACACCAGCAGTCCAAACACCAGCTCGGCCACGGCATTGGCATTCTGTCCGGGTGTGTTCTCTGCCACCACCTTGTGGGCTGTTGCAGCAGCCAGGTCTATATTGTCATAGCCAGCACCGGCACGCACCACGATCTTCAGCTGCTTGGCAGCATCAAGCACTTCGGCGTCCACCTTGTCTGAACGGATAATCAGTGCGTCAGCGTCCTTCACAGCATCGAGCAACTGTGCCTTCTCAGTGTATTTTTCGAGCAGTGCCAACTCATTGCCTGCCCCTTCTATCTCTTTGCGAATGCCCTCAACAGCAGCTGCTGCAAATGGCTTTTCGGTTGCAACTAATACTTTCATTTTGTTCAATGTTCAATACTCAATGGTCAATAGTTAGTGATTAGCCTCGAACTCCTTCATGCATGCCACCAGTGCCTGACAGCCCTCAATGGTCTGAGCGTTGTAGCAGCTGGCACGGAAACCACCTACAGAGCGATGGCCCTTCACGCCCACCATGCCCTTGCTCACAGCAAAGTCAAGGAAGTCCTTCTCCAGTTCCTTATATTCAGGAGCCATCACGAAACACAGGTTCATGAGCGAACGATCCTCTGCTTTGGCCGTACCAACGAAGCACTTGTTGCGGTCGATTTCGCCATAAACAATCTCGGCACGCTGGTGGGCCAGTTTGTCCATAGCTTCAACACCGCCCTGCTTCTTAATCCAGCGCAGGTTCTCCAATGCGCAGTAAATGGGCACCACAGGAGGTGTATTGAACATTGAACCCTTTTCTACATGGGTACGATAGTCGAGCATCGTGGGAATCTCACGCGGAGCCTTGCCCAGCGCGTCTTCCTTCACAATCACAATGGTCACACCGGCCATGGCCAGGTTCTTCTGGGCACCGGC
>CACXUV010000091.1 GCA_902770845.1 uncultured Prevotellaceae bacterium | reverse complement strand
AATCATTTAACTAAAATACACCTCTTCTTGGGCTGTGGTCCGCAAAAACGGCCTTTTTAAACAGATTATTTGGCAGTTACCGATTTTATGTCTACCTTTGCAATGCCAAAACCCATGCAATGAGGCAGTAGAGCCGCCATGATGCAATCAAAGAAAGGAAAGCAAAGATGCTGAAGAGCCATTATTATGAAGGTCTGGTCGAGGCCGGCTGCGACGAGGCCGGTCGCGGATGCCTGGCAGGTCCCGTCTATGCCGCCGCCGTGATATTGCCAGCCGACTACCACAACGAGTTGCTGAACGACTCGAAGCAGCTCAGCGAGCGTCGCCGCTACCAGTTGCGCGAGGTCATTGAGCGCGACGCCCTGAGCTGGGCCGTGGGTGTGGTGGGGCCCGAAGAAATCGACGAAATCAACATACTGAACGCTTCGTTCCTGGCCATGCACCGTGCCTTAGACCAGTTGCAGCTTCGTCCCCAGGCCATCATTGTAGACGGCAACCGCTTCAAGCCCTATCCCGCCCAGTCGCCCCTTCCCCACACCTGCATTGTGAAGGGCGACGGAAAATATCTCTCCATTGCCGCAGCCAGCATCCTGGCCAAGACCTATCGCGACGACCTGATGCTGCGCCTGGCCCAGGAATACCCCTTCTACGACTGGCAGGGCAACAAGGGCTACCCCACCCGCAAGCATCGCGAGGCCATTCGCCAGCACGGCATCACCCCCTATCACCGCAAAAGCTACAACCTGCTGGGCGACGGACAGCTGTCGCTTCAGTTCGACGACTGATACACACACCAATCACGCATGCGTCACGACAAGCTGGAACGTGAGCTCAATCTGCTCCTGATGCTCACCGAGAACCACAACTACACGGTGCAGGACATTTGCGAGCGGCTCGACATTTCGCGCCGCAACTTCTACTACTATCTCGAGTTTTTCCGCCTTGCGGGCTTCACCGTGGAGCACAGCAAGCCCTTCTATCGTGTCAGGAAAGACTCGCCCTTCTTCCGAAAACTCGATGAAATCGTGCATTTCACCGAAGACGAGGCCATCACCCTGCGCCAGATTCTTGACAAGACCGGCGACGAAAGCATACAGGTGCAGCGCATACGGCAGAAGCTCGACCGCCTTTACGACCTGAACATTCTCGATTCGGTCGAGCTGAAGCAGCAGCTGGCCCACAACGTGAGCACCCTCTACGAAGCCATCAAGCAGCAGCGCATGGTCAGGCTGGTGGCCTATTCGTCGCCCCACAGCAACAGCGTTTCCGACCGCGTGGTGGAGCCTTTCCTCTTCATGAACGGAAACCGCGAGGTTCGTTCCTTCGAGATTTCATCGGGCATGAACAAGACCTTCAAGCTGTCGCGCATGCAGGATGTGGTGTTGCTCGACGTGGTGTGGCAGCATGCCGACCGCCACCGCCAGCTGTTCACCGATGTGTTCATGTTCAGCAGCGAGCAGCAGCACACCGTGCAGATGCTCATGGGGCGCCTGTCCACCTCCTTGCTGCGCGAAGAGTTTCCGCGTGCCGAACGCTACATCGAGCCAGCCGACGACAGCCACTGGCGCGTCACCATGCCCGTGAGCTCGTTTGTGGGCATCGGCCGTTTCGTGCTGGGTCTGTTTCAAGACATCGAAGTGCTGGGGTGCAGCGAGTTCAAGGATTATCTCAGACAACAAATCAATAAACTTAACGAAAAGGAATTATGAAAAAACTTACGATTCTTGCCATGACGGCCATTGCCATGATGGCTGCAAGCTGTGGCCTGTCGCCCATGCAGACCACCGGTTCTTCCACCTCAACCTCTTCGGCAGCCGACGGCGGCGTGCTGGGCGGCATTCTCTCGTCGGTGGGCAATGCCGAGACCGTGGGCAACGTGCTGCAGAGCGTGCTGGGACTCGACAAGGTGACCAAGGAGAGCCTTGTGGGCACCTGGACCTACAGCCAGCCCGGCTGTGCCTTCACCAGCCAGAACCTGCTGGCCCAGGCAGGCGGCGAGGCCGTGGCTTCGGCCATCAAGCAGAAGCTTTCGGGCTATTACAACACGGTGGGCATCAAGTCGGCCAACACCAAGATCACCTTCAACCAGGACGGCACCTTTGCCGCCACCATTGCCGGAAAGCCCTGGCAGGGCAACTACACCTTCGATCCCTCCACCTACAAGATCACCCTTTCGGGCCTGCTGCTCAACATCAACTGCTATGCCAAGAAGAACACATCGGGCATTGGCATTCTCTTCGAGGGCAAGAAACTGCTGACGCTCATGCAGACGCTGGCCACGCTGAGCGGCAACCAGACGGCCCAGACCATTGGCGACCTGTCGAAGAACTACGACGGACTGCGCATTGGCTTCGACATGAAGTAGGCCCTATTGTTCTTGCTAAGAAGCTTGCCGCATGAAACTGTGCATTTTCTGTTCGGCCAGTCAGCAGATTGACCCCGACTTCTTTTCCATGGCCCGCGAGCTGGCAGTATGGGCTGCCAGCCAGGGCCATTCCATCGTCTTTGGTGGCCACGATGCCGGCCTGATGCACACCGTGAGCCAGGCGGCCAGCGAGGCTGGTGCCCAGGTCATTGGCGTGGTGCCGCGCGCCATCGAGCAGCAGGGGCGGCTGAGCCCCTATCTCGACGTTCATATTCCCACCGACGACCTTACCGACCGCAAGCAGCTCATGGTCTGCCACAGCGATGCCTTCATCGTGCTGCCCGGCGGCATTGGCACGCTCGACGAGCTGTTCACCGTGGCTGCCGCTGCCACGCTCGACTATCACCACAAGCCCATTGTGCTCTACAACATGAAGGGCTTCTGGAACTCGCTCATTGCCTGTCTCGACGACCTGGGCCAGCGCGGCTTCATGCGCAGTGACTGGCACAGCTACATAAAAACAGCCGCCACGCTCAGCGAGGTGACGGCCATTCTGCAAGCAGTGTAACGGCTGCTCTTATTCCATCAGCGCCCTGGCCATTTCGCGGCCCAGTGCCTCGCACTGGGCTGTGGTCTCGGGCGTCAGGGCCTGCTTGATTTCAACGGGCTGGCCCACCACGTCGTACTTCAGTTTTTCCTCATTCCATCGGGCTATTTCGCCCACGGCCTTCGATGCCCATGCAAACGAGCCGAACCAGCCCATGAAGCGGCCCTTGATGTCTTTCTGCGACAGCTCGTCGAGCAGCACGTTCATTTCGTGATACAGGCCCGTGTTGTAGGTGGGAGCACCCACGATGAGGCCCTTGTAGCGGAACACGTCGCGGATGATGTAGCTGTGGTGGGTCTTCGACACGTTGTACATCACGATGTTCTTCAGTCCGGCCTGGGCTGCGGCGCGTGCAATGACCTCGGCCGCCCGCTCGGTGTTGCCATACATGGTGCCGTAGCAGATGACCAGTCCCGGTTCGGCCTCGTAGCGGCTCAGCCGGTCGTAGATGCCAATGACCTTGGCCACATGCTCGTGCCACACGGGGCCGTGGGTGGAGCAGATGTAGTCCACGGGCACGCCGTTGAGCTTCTTCAGCGCCATTTGCACGGGTGTGCCATATTTTCCCACGATGTTCGAGTAGTAGCGTGTCATTTCGAGCCAGAACTCGTCGCAGTTCATCTGCTCGTCTACATAGGCACCATTCAGCGCGCCAAAGCAGCCAAAGGCATCGCCGCTGAAGAGCACCCGGTCGCACAGCGTCATCATGGTTTCGGGCCAGTGCACCATGGGCGTGAGCACAAACTGCAGCGTGTGCTGCTGTCCCAGAGCGATGGAATCGCCGTTTTTCACCTCTTTCAGGTTGCTGTCCATCTTGTAGAAGCCGTGCAGCATATCGAACGTCTTCTTGTTGCCCACCACCTCGATGTTGGGGTAGAACTGTCGCAGCAGTGCCAGCGAGCCGCTGTGGTCGGGCTCCATGTGGTTCACCACCACATAGTCTATGGGGCGATCGCCAATGACCTCGCGTATGTTCTCCAGGAACGGCATGAAGAAGTCGGCCTCAACGGTGTCGATCAGGGCCACCTTCTCGTCTACCACCAGGTAGGCATTGTACGAAACGCCGTTGGGCAGTGGCCAGAGGCCCTCGAAGAGCGTCTTGTTGCGGTCGTTGACGCCCACGTAGAAAATGTTCTGTGTGATTTCTTTCATTCTTTCTTTTTATTGGCTTGGTTTGTTTCTTGATTGCTTGTTTCTTCCGTGGGCCTTCATGGCTGGCCCAGTGCCAGCTTCATCTGGGCGGCAAACTCGGGGTTCACCGAGTTGTCCAGGCTGGTGCACACGTTGGCCGAGAACTGCTGGGCTGCGTCTATCAGCAGGTCCCACTGGGCCTCGGTCAGTCCGCGCTCCATGTCGGCGCGCCGGATGTTGTGCTTGATGAGCCCGTAGACGAAGCCCGCATTGAAGTTGTCGCCTGCGCCGATGGTGCTCATCACGGGGCTGTCTGTTGTCTTCACGGGGTACTGCTTGGCCAGTCCGCCGTCGGCGCGCAGCTCCACGGGTTGCGAGCCACGGGTGTAGATGAACTTCTTGGTGTAGAACGAAATTTCCGAGCGGTACACCGAGTCGGCGTCTTTCTTGCGATAGAGCACCTCGAAGTCTTCGTTCGAGCCGCGCACCACGTCGGCCATCTCCAGGTTCTCCAGGATGTTGGGTGTCAGTTTCATCACCTCGTTCCTGTGCGACGCGCGGTAGTTCACGTCGTAGTACAGGATGGCGCCGCGCTGCCGTGCATAGTCCAGGAAGCCGGCCACCTGCGGGCGAATCACGGGGTTCACGGCATAGTAGGAACCATAGAGCACCACGTCGTCGGGCTCCACGTTGGGGTAGGCAAAGTCCAGTCGGTCGCGCGGGTGGTCTTTGTAGAAGATGTATTCGGCATCGTTCTGCTCGTTCAGGAAGGCCAGCGACAGGGGCGACTTCGAGTCGGCATAGACGTTGACGCCGCTGGCATCGACGCCGTTTTCCTTCAGAAAGTTGATGATGCGCTGCCCCACGCGGTCGTTGCCCGTTTCGCTGATGAAGGCAGTGGGTATTCCGGTGCGTCCCAGAGAGATCAGTGCGTTGAACACCGAGCCGCCCGGCACGGCTCCTATGGGCTGGTCGTTCTTGAAGATGATGTCAAGAACTGTCTCGCCAATTCCAAAAACTCGTCGCATGAATATTTTGTCTTTAATTTAATGAGCTTCTATATAACTCACCACAGAGTCACAGAGACTGAAAAACTCTGTGTCTCTGTGCCTCTGTGGTGAAATTGTTTTTCGGCTTTGCTTTCATTATTTTGAAAAGTTTGCTGCAAAGATAGTGCAAAAAAACAACATGGCAAAATTATGTGGGTCGATTTTATCGGGATGCTGTTTTTTCGATTTTCAAGACAAAATTTTTTTGCGAAATAGAATGGGGCAGAGTCCACGGCTGGGCCAACGGGGGCCCCGTTGTGTGGCTGGAGGGGCCTGTTGCCGAGCGTGAGGGCAGCCATGTGCTGGCAATGAGGGTGCTGTTGTGGTGCAACGGGGCTGCGATGGCAGTGCAACGGGGGTGCTGTTATGGTGCAATGGGGGCGCGGTTGGGATGCAACGGGGGTCCCGTTGTCGGACAGGGTGGGGGGTGCAGACGGCAAGATGAAGGGGCGGTGTGTGGAAACGACTGACAGACAGTGGGTTACGAAAGGCGCTCAAAACTCGCTTCTTTCAGTCCCAGTGAGAGGTTGCTGAATTTGGAGCGAGTTTTGAGCGCGCTTGTCGAGAACGGTGACGAGGGTTGTGCTCCCCGTCACGGCCAGTTGTTGACGGGTCTTGGAGCGTTTCTCCTGCTGCCCATCAGATGCTCAGTTCGTCGAGCACGTTGATGAGGCGCTTGTCGAAACGCTTGTCGGTGCGGATGCACTCCGAGAAGGGCACGTAGACAATCTCGTTCATGCGATAGCCAATCATGACGTTGCGCTGGCCCTGAAGGATGGCTTCGATGGCTCCCACGCCCATGCAGCTGGCCAGGATGCGGTCGCGGGCCGATGGCGATCCGCCACGCTGCAGATGGCCAAGAATCGACACGCGCACGTCGAACTCGGGAAACTCGTTCCTCACGCGGTCGGCATAGTAGAGGGCACCGCACTTGGGGCTCTCCGACACGATGACAATGCACGATTTCTTGGATTTGCGGATGCCTCGGCCCATGAATGCTGCCAGCTGGTCCACGTCGGTCGTTTCTTCCGGCACGATGGCGGCCTCGGCACCGCAGGCAATGGCGCTGTTCTGTGCCAGGAAACCGGCATCGCGGCCCATCACTTCGATGAAGAAGATGCGCTCGTGAGAGTTGGCCGTGTCGCGTATGCGGTCCACACACTCCATGATGGTGTTCATCGTGGTGTCGTAGCCAATGGTGGCGTCGGTGCCGTAGAGGTCGTTGTCGATGGTGCCAGGCAGGCCAATCACGGGGAAGTCGTGCTCGATGCCGAACTTCCAGGCACCCGTCAGCGAGCCGTTGCCGCCAATGACTATCAGTGCGTCTATTTCTTCCTTCTGGCAGGTCTCATAGGCTTTCTGCCTGCCTTCGGGGGTCATGAACTCTTTCGAACGGGCTGTCTTCAGGATGGTGCCGCCTCTGGTGATGATGCCGCTCACGTCTTCAGTGGTGAAGGGTTTCACCTCGTCCTTGATGAGGCCGTCGAAGCCACGATAGATGCCCTTGATGTTGAACTGGTTGTAGATGCCTGCACGTGTCACGGCACGGATGGCTGCATTCATGCCAGGAGCATCGCCGCCCGATGTCAGAATGCCGATAGTCTTGATTTTACCCATAATTGTGTTATTGTTTTTTTTGTGTTATTTAGAATTCACATCCCGGATTCACAAAGAAAAGCTTTTGTCGGGGATGGCTGAAAAACTATTCCACGCGGATGCTCAGCTCCTGAGATAGCTTCTGTTCATCGTCGGTGACCTTCAGCACCAGTTGGCCGGGCTCGCGTGCAGCCTGCACCACCACCACCAGTTGGCCCGAGAAGAGGCGCATGGTGGGCTGGGTGAACGGTTCGAGCGACGTGGCATCGCCGTTGCAGGCAGCCCGATAGGTGCCGGCTCCGCTCACTTCGAAGCGCAGCTGGTCGGTGGCGGTGGGCACGAAGTTGCCGTCCTTGTCTTGCAGCGACACGGTGACAAAGGCCAGGTCTTCGCCGTCGGCTTTCAGCCGGGGAGCCGTGCCGTCGTGCTGGGTCCATGCCTCCAGCTTCAGCCGGGCGGGCTTGCCGGCAGTCCTGAGCACCTCTTCGCCGCAGTTCTTGCCGTTTTCATCGTAGACCACAACCTTCAGTTCGCCCGGTTCATACTTCACGTCGTTCCAGCGCAGGCGGTAACGGTCCAGACGGTGCTCGTTGCTCCATTGCTGTTTCTGCTCGTTCCACTGTCCGTTTTCGCCGTTCCACTTCCTGATGCGCCCCTGGCTCTTGCCGTTGAGAAACAGTTCGGCCTCGGGATAGTCGGTGTAGCAATACACGGGTGTCACCTGTCCCAGGCGGTTGCCCCGGTCTTTCTTGCTGTTGCCCCACGTCCAGTGTGGCAGCAGGTGAATGGTGTGCTCTTGCCGGTTCCACTTCGAGCGGTACAGGTAGTAGCGGTCCTTGGGCAGTCCGGCCAGGTCGCAAATGCCGAAATAGCTGCTGCGCGAGGGCCAGTACTCATCGTAGGGCGACGGTTCGCCCAGGTAGTCGTAGCCAGTCCACACAAATTCGCCGATGACCCAAGCCCTGTCGTCCTGCCACCGCCAGTCGTCGTCGGGCAGGTTCGACCATGAGCAGTACTCCACATCGTAGCCAGAGCATTGTCCGTCGGCCTTCTTGATGGCCATGGGGTCGTATTGTTTCGACCAGGAAGCATAGCGCGAGTTGTCGTCGGGCGCCACGGGAAACTTGTAGACACCACGCGAGCTCACGGTGCTGGCCGTCTCAGAACCCAGCAGGAAGCCCTGTGGCAGTTTGCTCAGGTTCTTTTCGTATTTGTGCACGCGGTAGTTGAAGCCGGGCACGTCCATGGCCTGTGCAAAGCCGGTGCTCAGGGCGTTCTCGGCACGGTCCATGCCCTGAGTGACGGGGCGCGTGGGGTCCAGCTGGTGACAAATGTCTTGCAGGTGCTGGGCCATCTCCTTGCCGCCCTTCATGCCCTGCTCGGGAATTTCGTTGCCAATGCTCCACATCACGATGGCGGGGTGGTTGCGGTTGGCCCGCACCAGGTTCTGCATGTCGCGGTCTGCCCATTCCTTGAAGAAACGGGCGTAGCCGTTCTTGCACTTGGGGTAGACCCACATGTCGAAACTCTCGGCCATGACCATCATGCCCAGCGAGTCGCACACGTCCATCTGCATCTGCGACGGCATGTTGTGGCTGGTGCGAATGGCGTCGCAGCCCATGGCCTTCATGGTCTTCACCTGGCGAATGATGGCTGCCTTGTTCACTGCTGCGCCCAAGGGGCCCAGGTCGTGGTGCAGGCACACGCCTTTGATCTTGCGCGTCACGCCATTGAGCTGGAAGCCGCCCTCCTTCGACACCTTGACGGTGCGCACGCCCACGCGCTGCACCAGTTCGTCGACGAGCCGCCCGTTCTGCATCAGCTTCACGCGGGCATTATATAAATAAGGTGTCTCGGGGGTCCACAACTGTGGCTTGGCCACAACGAGCTGTGTGGTGGCCGTGCTGCCGGTCATGTCGACGTGGCGGTGGTCCACGATGTGGCCCTGCTGGTTGCGCAGTTCCACCTCAATGGCCATCATGCCGTCGTTGGGCTGCTCTGTGGCAGTCTGCACACACAGCGTGGCCTTGCCGTCGCTGATGTCCTGGGTGTAGATGAACGTGTCCCAGCTGTGCAGGAAGTTCTGTGGGGTGAGCACCAGCTTCACGGGTCGGTAGATGCCGGCACCCGGATACCAGCGCGAACTTTCTTCCATGTTCTGCAGGCTCACTTCGAGCAGGTTCTGCCCCGGCTTCACATCAGGGTGCGCTTGTAGTGTCCCTGGCCAATCCAGGGCAGCGAACCGCTACGGCCGCTTTTCTCCGTGGGTGTCTTCTCACCGTTCTGCTCAATGGCCACCACCTGCAGGTCCCACTTCTTGTCGAAGGGGCCTTCGATGGCCCAGTCGTGCGGCACGCTCACCGTTTGCCACTCCTGTTTGTCGCGCGAGAACTGCCAGTCGTTGTTCAGTGTGAATTCCTTGCGTTGCTGGGCCGTGGCAGTATGAGGAAGTGTCATGCCGGCTGTCAGCAATGCCAATGTCAGTAGTTTTGTTTTCATCATGTAGGCTTTCGTTTCTGTTTAAACATCCGCAAAGATACGAAAGAGTTAGGAGTTAAGCATGGCTGGGCCAAAGTTTAGAGCCGTGCTTTAACTTTTTTTATGGTAAAAAGCAAAAAAAACTCCTAACGACGGGGCCCTAACTGCTAACTCTTTCGTAACTTTGCATCCCACCAAATTTGAGGCTGAAGCATGACTGAAGATTTCGACATACGCGAAGAGCGCTACTCCGGCGCCGAGAAAGACTTTGAGAACGCGTTGCGTCCGCTAAGTTTTGGCGACTTCAGCGGGCAGAAAAAGGTGGTGGAGAACCTGGAGGTGTTTGTCGAGGCGGCCAAGTATCGTGGCGAACCGCTCGACCACACCCTGCTGCACGGCCCACCGGGACTGGGCAAGACAACCCTTTCGAACATCATTGCCAACGAGCTGGGCGTGGGATTCAAGATTACCAGTGGCCCCGTGCTCGACAAACCGGGCGACCTGGCTGGCATCCTCACCTCGCTGGAGCCGCGCGACGTGCTGTTCATTGACGAGATACACCGCCTGTCGCCTGTGGTCGAAGAGTATTTGTATTCGGCCATGGAAGACTATCGAATCGACATCATGATCGACAAAGGTCCTTCAGCCCGTTCCATACAGATAGACCTGAACCCCTTCACGCTGGTGGGAGCCACCACGCGCAGCGGCTTGCTCACGGCTCCGCTCAGGGCCCGTTTCGGCATCAACATGCACCTGGAATACTACGACCCGCAAACGCTGGCCACCATCGTGGAGCGCAGCAGCAACATTCTGGGAGTGCCCATCACCGAAGATGCTGCCCTGGTCATTGCCCGACGCTCGCGCGGAACGCCCCGCATTGCCAATGCCCTGTTGCGCCGCGTGCGCGATTTTGCCCAGGTGAAGGGCACCGGCAGCATCGATACCAAGATAACGGAGATATCGCTCACGGCGCTCAACATAGACCAGTATGGCCTCGATGAAATCGACAATAAGATTCTGCTCACCATCATCGACAAGTTTCGTGGCGGTCCTGTGGGCATCTCCACGATTGCCACTGCCATTGGCGAAGATTCGGGAACGGTCGAGGAGGTCTACGAACCCTTCCTCATTATGGAAGGATTCATCAAGCGCACGCCCCGTGGCCGCATGGTGACCGAACTGGCCTACCGCCACTTTGGGCGCAATCCTTACAGCGGAAACATCATGGAGCCTAATCTTTTTGACAGTTAGGCGTTCGTGGTGCAGCACCTGTTCGCCAGTCAGGGTGGTTATTCATAAATCAAGGTAGTGGTCTTCGTCGTGTCGAACAGTTCGCTGGCTGCCTGTTGCAGTTGCCGGGCTGTGAGGCCGTCTACGTGGGCCAGCACACTTTCCAGGTTCCTCACGCGGTCTTCGTGCAGGTAGCTTTTCACCAGATCGAGCGTAAACTGTTCGCGGTTGTCGGCCGCAATGGCCAGCTGTCCGTGCAGTTGCTGCTTGGCTTGGTGCAGCTGCGACTCGCTCAGCGGGCGCTCGGCCAGTCGGCAAAGCTCGCGTTCGGCCAGTCTTCGGCAGCGCGTCACGTCGGCCTGGTCGCATCCGAAATAAATGGCCCACAGCCCTGTGTCGCTATAAGTGGCCATGGTGCTTTCAACCGTGTAGACCAGTCCGCGCCGTTCGCGCAGCGAAAGATTCAGCCGGGAGTTCATTCCCGGTCCCCCCAGAATGTTGTTGAGCAGGTAGAGCGACCATCGGCGCGGATCGCTGGCGGCAAATGTACGGGCACCAATCATGACGTGGGCCTGGTGCGTGAAGCGCTTTTGCCGCAAGAGGGTGGGGACTGGCTGCAGGGCCATGGGCGCCGCAACGGGGTCAGGTGCAGCCATGGTGACGGCACTTTGGCACCGCTCATTGTCAGCTATCGGTGCCAGGATTTTTTCGAGCATGGCCGCAGTCTTCTCAAAATCTACCTGGCCCGACACGAAGAAGACGGCATTTTCAGGGCGGTAATACTTCCGGGTGAAAGCCTGTGCATCGGCCTGCCTGTAGCTGCGCACGCGTTCGGCCGAACCCAGGATGTTGTGGCCCAGTGGGTGGCCCTGAAACAAAATGTTCTCAAATTCGTCGAAGATCAGTTCGGCGGGCGAGTCCTCATAGCTTTCAATCTCGTCGCACACCACCTCGCACTCCTTCTCGATTTCGTGTTCAGGGTACTCGCTGCAGAACACAATGTCGCACAGCACATCGACCGTTCGGCGCAGATGTGGGCGCGTGGTGGCAGCATAGAACGTGGTGTCTTCCTTGCCTGTGAAGGCGTTCAGCTCGCCGCCCACGCCTTCCAGGGCGTTGATGATTTGCACGGCGGTGCGCCTGTGGGTGCCTTTGAAGGTCAGATGCTCGCAGAAATGGGCCAGTCCCTCCTGTCCCGGAGCCTCGTGGCGGGTGCCGGCATGCACGGCCAAGCCACAGTAGATCACCTCGGAAGGCGAGGGGAAATGAATGATTCGCAGTCCTGACGACAGCGTGAGGGTGTTGAAGTTCATGGCCGCAAAGGTACACAAAAATGCCGTCAATCAGCACTAAATAATGTGAAAAAGGGCCCCGTTAGCCCGAAAATGAGTATCTTTGCACCGTATTAATACAACAACAGCATGAAAATAGCTTTAATAGGCTACGGAAAAATGGGCAGAATGATTGAGCAGATAGCCCGTGACCGTGGCCACGAAATTGTGAGTGTCATCGACATTGATAACCAGCAGGACTTTGAGAGCGATGCCTTTGCCTCGGCCGATGTGGCTATCGAGTTTACCAATCCAACGGCTGCCTACGGCAACTACCAGAAAGCCTGGGCCAAGGGCGTGAAGGTGGTGAGTGGTTCAACGGGCTGGATGAAGGAGCATGGCGACGATGTGAAGCAAGCCTGCGCCGGTGGTCAGACGCTGTTCTGGGCGTCGAATTTCTCGATTGGCGTGGCCATCTTCTCGGCCGTGAACCGCTATCTGGCCCGAATCATGAACCAGTTTCCCCAGTACGACGTCGAAATGGAGGAAACCCACCATGTTCACAAGCTCGACCACCCCAGTGGTACGGCCATCACGCTGGGCGAACAGATAGTGGAAGCCCTGGACCGCAAGACGGCCTGGGCCGAAGACACGACCGACCCGCAGCTGTTGCGCATCGACCACATTCGCCGTGGCGAGGTGCCTGGCATTCACACCGTGCGCTACGATTCCGAAGCCGACCTCATCACCATTACCCACGACGCCCATTCGCGCAAGGGATTTGCCCTGGGAGCCGTGCTCGCAGCCGAGTACACCAGTCAGCATCAGGGGCTGCTCACCATCAGCGACATGTTTAAGTTTTAGTTTACAGCCATGAGAAAAGACAAGAAATCGCCCGACATGCGGGTGCAGTGGGCCAAGTTCATCATTGTTCTGGCTCTTTATCTTTTGTTTCTTTACTGGGTAGAATCGTGGTGGGGCCTGCTTGTTGTGCCCTTCATCTATGATGCCTATATCTCCCGAAAAATCAACTGGCAGTGGTGGAAGGAGGCCGAGACGCCCGTGCGCGTGGTCATGTCGTGGGTCGATGCCATTGTCTTCGCCCTGGTGGCCGTCTATTTCATCAACCTGTTCTTCTTCCAGAACTACGTCATTCCGTCGTCGTCGCTCGAAAAGTCGCTGCTCACGGGCGACTACCTCTTTGTGTCGAAGGTGAGCTACGGCCCCCGCATTCCCGAAACACCGCTCACCATGCCGCTCACCCAGCACACGCTGCCCGTGTTTGGCACCAAGAGCTACATTTCCTGGCCCCACTGGGACTATCGCCGCGTGAAGGGTCTTGGCACGGTGCAGCTCAACGACATCGTGGTGTTCAACTTCCCCGCAGGCGACACCATCTGCTCCGATCCGCGCTACCAAGCCTACGACTATTACCAGCTGTGCTACGGCTACGGCTATCAGCTCTACCCCAACCGCCCCAATCCCGACTCGCTCTCAGCCGAACAGCGGCTGCGCCTGTTCGACGAGGTGGCCACACTGGGCCGCAAATACATTGAGGGCAACTTTGCCGAGTTTGGCGAAATTGACTCGCGCCCGGCCGACCGTCGCGAAAACTACGTGAAGCGCTGCGTGGGACTGCCTGGTCAGACGCTGCAGATCAAGGACCGCATCATCTATCTTGACGGCAAGGAGAACAAGACACCCGATGAGGCCCAGTTCACCTACAGGGTGAAGCTGAAGCGCCACCTGACCGACGAAGAGATGCTCGACATGCAGATCACGATGGAAGACCTGGCCCAGTTGAACCAGTTTGGCTACATGCCCATGACGCAGCACGCCGTGGAGAAGATGCGCAAGATGACCGACCTGGCCGACAGCGTGGTGCTCAATACCGAAGCTTCGGAGTGGGACATCTACCCGCTGAACGGCAATCTGCACTGGACGCGCGACAACTACGGACCCGTGTGGATTCCCAAGAAGGGCGAGAGCATCGACCTCACGCTGGAGAACCTGCCCATCTACGAGCGCCCCATCAAGGTGTATGAGGGCAACGACCTGGCCGTGAAAGACGGCAAGATTCTTATCAACGGCCAGGAGACCAAGAGCTACACCTTCAAGATGGACTACTACTGGATGATGGGCGACAACCGCCACAACTCGGCCGATTCGCGCTACTGGGGCTTCGTGCCCGAAGACCACATCGTGGGCAAGCCCATTTTCATCTGGTGGTCGAGCGACCCCGACCGTGGTGGCATCTCCGGCATTCGCTGGAGCCGCCTGTTCCGCTTTGTCGACGACATCAAGTAACATCGTTTTCCCCCAACCATCCACATGCGCAACATCCTGAAGTTCCTGCTTGTGCTGGCCGTGTCGCTGCTGCTGATGCTGGCCTTCCGGGCCTTGGTCTTCACCGTCTACGAGGTCGAAGGTCGCGGACTGGAGCCAGAGTTCCTGCCCGGCGACCGCGTGCTGGTGAACCGCTGGAGCTATGGTCTGCGCACGGGTGGCGGCAAGGCTCTCTTCAGCTATGGCCGCCTGTGCCGCCAGCAGGTGCAGCTGGGCGACCTCGTGGCCTATGAAGATCCCCGCGATTCCACCCACAGCAGCGTGCTCTTTGGCCGCTGCCGGGCCCTGCCCGGCGACACGGTGCGCTATCAGGGACGGTTGGAGATGATGCCAAGCCTGGCCAACTGTGCCGATGCCGACTACTACTGGGTGCAGGCTTTGGGCGAGCAGAACCCCCTGGACTCGCGCCAGCTGGGCCCCATCAGCGAAGAGCGCATCATTGGCCGCGCCTTCCTCGTTGTGTTTTCCCACACGCCCGGCCAGGCCCCCTGGACGGGCTACCGCCACCAACGCTTGCTGCTGCTGAAATGAAAGCACTGCTCTCGACCGCCTATTTTGGCCCAGTGCAGTGGTATCAGAAGTTGGCAGCCCACACCGAGGTGCTCATCGAGCGCCACGACAGCTACGTGAAGCAGACCTACCGCAATCGCTGCATCATTGCCACGGCCAACGGCGTGCAGGCACTCACCGTGCCCGTGTCGGTAGACTGCCTGCCACAGGGGGAACAGCTGGTGCACATCAGCGACCATGGCAACTGGCGCCACCAGCACTGGCAAGCCCTCACATCGGCCTACGGCGACTCGCCTTTCTTTCAGTATTACGAAGACGACCTGCGCCCTTTCTTCACCGAGCGCTGGGAGCTGCTGCACGACTACAACGAGGCCATCAGGCAGAAAATGTGCGAGCTTGCCGACCTTCATCCCCACGTTTCCTTTACAACCGAATACCAGAAAACGGGCGATTTCATCGACTTTCGCGACACCATTCGCCCCAAGCATCCCCTGGCCGACCCTTCCTTCAGGGTGCAGCCCTACTACCAGGTCTATGCCAGTCGCCACGGCTTCCTGCCCAACCTGAGCATTCTCGACCTGCTTTGCAACATGGGGCCCGAGAGCATCTACTGCCTCCTGCCCACAACGACGTAAACCATCTTTATGAAAACATTTCAAGAACTGGGCGTGAGCGAGCAGATACGCCGCGCCATCGACGAACTGGGATTTGTGCAGCCCATGCCTGTGCAAGAGGAAGTGATACCACAGCTGCTGGCCAGCCGCCAAGACACCATTGCCCTGGCACAGACTGGCACGGGCAAGACGGCTGCCTTCGGCATTCCGCTGCTGCAGCGCATCGACACCAGCCGGCGCGACACACAGGCACTGGTGCTCAGCCCCACGCGCGAGCTGTGCCTGCAGATTGCCGACGACCTGCGCGAGTTTTCAAAATACATGGAGGGCATTCACGTTGAGGCCGTCTATGGAGGCGCCGCCATCGAGCCGCAGATGCGCGCCCTGCGACAGGGCGTTCAGATCATCGTGGCCACGCCGGGCCGACTGCTCGACCTGATGAACCGGGGAAAGGCCAGACTCGACGACGTGCGCAACATTGTGCTCGACGAGGCCGACGAAATGCTAAACATGGGCTTCTCCGACAGCATCAACGCCATCTTCGAGGCGCTGCCACAGGAGCACAACACGCTCATGTTCTCGGCCACCATGAGCCGCGAGGTGGAGCGCGTGGCCCGACAGTATCTGAAGGAGCCCAAGGAAATCGTGGTGGGCAGCCGCAACGAGGGCGCCGAGAACGTGAACCACATCTATTATATGGTGCACGCCAAGGACAAATATCTGGCACTGAAGCGCATCGTCGACTTCAACCCGCGCATCTTTGCCATCATCTTCTGCCGCACAAAGCTGGAGACACAGGACATTGCCGACAAGCTCATCAAGGACGGCTACAACGCCGAGGCTCTGCACGGCGACCTGAGCCAGCAGCAGCGCGACCTCACGATGCAGAAGTTCCGACAGCACCTCACACAGCTGCTCGTGGCCACCGACGTGGCAGCGCGTGGACTCGACGTCGACGACCTGACCCACGTGATCAACTTCGGACTGCCCGACGACATCGAGAACTACACCCATCGCTCCGGGCGAACGGGCCGGGCCGGCAAGAAAGGCACGTCGATCAGCATTGTTCACACCAAGGAGAAACACAAGATTCGCTCCATCGAGAAAGAGATTGGCAAGCAGTTCCAGGAGGCCGACATTCCCAGCGCCGAGGAAATCTGCAAGAAGCAGCTCTACAAGGTGATGGACCAGATTGTGAAGACCGACGTGGACGATTCCTTTCCTACTATGCCGACGCGCCCGAGATAGAGAAACCCGCGAAGGAACGGCAGGAAAAGAAGCCGCAGAACGACCGGCAGAAGCGCATGAACAAGGCGCAGGAGGGCTATCATCGGCTGTTCATCAACTTGGGCAAGCGCGACGGCTTCTATCCCGGCGAACTGATGAAGACGCTGAACCGCTATGTGGGTGGCCGTCAGGAGGTGGGCCATATCGACCTGCTCGACACCATCAGCTACTTCGAAGTGCCCGAGAAGGATGCCCGCAAGGTCATGACCCAGCTGTCGGGCATTCGTTTCCATGGCCGCACCGTGCGCTGCAACAGCGAGGAGGAGGGCAGCAAGTCGGCCCCCAAGGGTGTACCACAGCGCGGCGCACGCCGCACGCCCGATGCCGACGGTCGCCAGCAGCGGGGCCAGCGAGGCGGCAGAAAGGACAGAAACCGCGATTTCATCGAGCACGACCCCAACTGGCATGCCAGTCGGAACGACTGGAAAAAGCTGGTGAAGGACGTTGAACTGAAGGGCGAAATGCCCGATTTCAGCGAAGAGGGTTGGGCCCGCCGCAAGCCCAAGCGCAAGAAATAAACACGCCGCATCGCGCTTTTTTGCTGTGCGTTTGCCACCTGTGGGGGCTGGCACAGGGCCTGCCCCTACATGATGGCAAGCGTACTGTCGAAATGTTTTTATTTGTATTTTGTGTTTTTATTTGTTTTTCCAAAAAATCCCAATCAGATCGTGGCAGGCCCCGTGCCAACTTGCACAGCATGTATTCTTTTATGACGCGAACGGGCGCGAGAATCATTTCCTGATCACCAACAAGCCAACAGGCCGAAAATTTGCGAGTTTTCGGCCCGTTTTGTAACTGTCTGACAGTCAGTACTTTTTCAAAGCACCCGTTCTGTCGTGTTGCAATGGGGCCCCCGTTGTGTTGCAACGGAGGCCCCATTGCAGTGCAACGGAATCCCTATTGAATGACAACGGAGCCCCCGTTGCCACATAACGGGGCCCCCATTGTTTGTCGGTCGGGAAACCATCGGGGCAGAAAACGCACAAGGCAGCCACGCAATGGGGGCCTGATTGTCGATGGAATGGACTATTTTGACTATGCGGGCAAGCCATTTTGGTCTTGCTGTCATGTTGTTTCCCTCATAAACCACCGTTCATGCCATTCTATTTTGCAAATTTTTTTTGTCCGCTTTATCGAAAAAACAGTGGCCCCGTTGCATGGCAAAAAAAAATCGGGAACACATTGTGCATTCCCGATCTTTTATTGCTCACAGGGAGCACCCCGTGCTTATGATTACCTTACCAAGACCAAAAATAAGCTATCGGATAACAACTTCGGAGCACAAACTGGTGCTAATTTGCTATCTCGGCACCTATTTTTCATAGTTAAATATACATAAAAACGTATCATAATTACGAAAATGAATGATAAATATAATGTTCATTTCAAAAATTATTTATATTTTTGTAGCAAAATTACGATAATAAGCAAAATAATTACGGTATGATACGAGATTTTTGGGTAAAGAACTATCTTTCCATTCGCGACAAGCAGGAATTAAGCTTCGTGGCCAAGGGACCGTCTTCGGAACTTGTCACCGAAGTTGTTGATGGTGTGTTCTTGTATAAGTTAGGCATCCTCTATGGTTCAAACGCTTCGGGCAAGTCGAATATGCTGATTGCCCTGAACGAGGTGTTCCGTCTGTTGGTCATACCAAAATCGGATGCGACGATCGAAATTGGCGGTTGCATTCCATTTGTGCTGACCAAAGATGAGCCAACGGAAATGCACGTGTCATTCTATGCCGATGGCATCCGATATGATTATGATATCAAGTTCAACGGCAAACACATTCTGAGTGAAGCCTTGTACTATTACCCAAACAAATCAAAGTCTCTGTTCTATGAACGCAGTTTTGTGGGCGAGAATGTACAGGCAGACATCAAGTTTGGTGCGAGTCTCAAACTGCAGGTCAAGACGCAGGAAAGCATCCGCGAAAACACATTGAACAACCACAGTGTATTGTCTGTTTGCCGAAAGGCAGCCTTGAAAGAAGATATAGCTCCGTTTAATACACTTCATAATTGGATTATGGACAACTACCATGAAATTGATGGTGATGGAGACAAAGGCATTGTCGATATTCTAAAGGATGCTTACACCAATCCTAAGAAACGTAAGTTCTATAACACCATGCTCCAGAAGGCCGACTTGAACATCTTGGATTATCGTCCTGTTGTTGAAGACCGCATTGTGCCCAACGATTTCCGCGAGCGTATCCAGAAAGAGAACATCCCCGAGGAGATGAAAGATGTGCTTTTGAAGCCAACCACAGATTCCATCACCTTCTTGAACCATTCAGACAATGGCGATTTCGACATTCCCCTCAGATGGCAGTCAAAAGGTACTCAGAAGTATATCCGTATATTGGATGCTTTGTACGACTTGATAACGAGTCCCCACGTGTACTATCTTGATGAACTGGGCGAGGATTTGCACAATGACCTGTTGTATTACTATCTTAATGTCTTCATCTTCAACTCCGACAAGTCGCAGCTGGTTATCACGAGCCAGGAGACCACCCTCTTGTCGCAAGACATGATTAATGAGAACAGAGGTGTGGTATGGTTTGTCGAGAAGAACAAGGAGACTGCATCGTCCGAATATGCCCGTGGCGACTCCTTCGGCTTGCACAAGAACCTGTCGCTTTACAATTCTTACCGCATTGGCAGATTGGGAGCAAAGCCAGAACTGGGTAGTATCTTTATAAATCTGGAGGACTGATATGGGAAAGTTACGACAAAATCCCGATAATCGTTGCAAATTATCGGGATTATTTTGAAATTGGGCAAATTTTTATTTCACAGTTTATAGTATTTCAACCCACTCGTCGCTAAAATTTATCTGCCTTAGCGTCTCTTCTTTATCCAGCTGTGGTGGTTCTTTAATCTTGAATTTAAAAGCATTCTTTGGAATATGAGTATGAATAGAGAACTGAGAGCCACTGGGTTGCCATGTAAATGTCTTCTTGCCTGTCTCGATGTCAATACCTACTAAATTGTCGTTCTTGTTAAGTTCCCATCTATAGGCATTAGGCACAAACTGGCGTGTATCCTCTTCAAAAAGAGAAAAAGATGTCAGGTCGTTACTGCGGATTAATACACATGTGCGTAGGGTAGTGTATCTTTCGTATGCGTTAAGTACTCTTTTGTTCCAAATCTGCAAAACATAATCGCCCGTTTTCTGTGGGTCTTTGCGTGGATTTTCAAGTTTGTAAGAAAAATCAGTTGAATTACGCCCGATGATAAGGCGGATTCCAGCTTTTGTGGTATGCGGTTTGTCTTTCTTAATTGTTTTCATTGACCAAGCCATCTTTCCGAGCGTTACATCAGACAAACCGAGCGGTGAATGAAGATGCTTTGCACCTATGGCATCAGCAAAAACATCCCCCCAATCGTTTCCAGATAAGTCGTTTCGCCCAACACACTTGAGATAAAAAAATGTCTGCCAATCCTCCTAATGACTTCTTCTGGAAAATCATTAATCGGGTAAAGTTCGTTCGTTTCAGAACTTCTAGAGTCTCTTAATCTGGGTTCTTTCATAGGTTCGTCTTAAAATTAGAGGATTTCCACCCAGTCATTAGAGAAGTTTATCTGTCTTAATGTCTCTTCCACATCAAGTTTTGGGGGTTGCTTGATTTTGAACTTGACAACATTGGCAGGGAATTGTGTGTGGATTGTAAACTGTGAACCGTGTGGCTGCCAGGTAAAGCATTTCTCTCCGCTATCGATACTGAATCCTTCAAGATTGCCGTTCTTGTTTTCTTCCCAACGATAATTGCTTGCCACGAATCGGTGGTTTTCTTCTTCAAACAATGAGAATGTCAGCAGGTCCTCACTGCGCACGAGGATGGAAGTTCGTAAGGGATTATAGTAGTCCTGAGCAATGTTTACACGCTCATTCCAGATGTTCAGCACGGCACGTCCCGTAGCCTCAATGTCCTTATGAGGGTCACTAATATTATAAGAGTAGTCTGGAGAACATCTTCCACTAATCAAGCGGATGGACAGACTTGTATTATGAGGATTGTCTTTCTTGACTGTCTTCATTGACCATGCCATCTTTTCATAAACCACGTCAGCTATACCCACAGGTGATTGTAAGTGGTCGCCTCCGATGGCCTCGGCAAAGACATTACCCCAATCATCCCCAGTCAAGTCTTTGTAGCCCACACAAAGCATATAGACGAATTTACGTCCTATCTTCTTGATGATTTCTTGGGGTATCTCATTTAGTGGATAAGGTTCACGCGTTAGCAGTCTTTTTGAATCTCGGAGTTTCGGATGTTCCATATTCTGATTTGTTTTTTATTATTTCGTTGATCTTGTTTGCCACCATTCGTATCATTGGAACTGCGACACTGTTGCCTGTTTGGCGACGGATGTCCTGATGCGAGACTGCAATTTTGTATTTCTCGGGGAAACCTTGCAGACGAAGAAGTTCACGTGATGTCGGGCGGCGTATGCCATTGACAAGCAGGTAATTGTAGGATGCTCCTGTGCGAAGAGCGCAAGAATAGTCAAGCACACTGATATTGCCCGCCTTGTTCTCATGCCATATTGAGGGGTAGAATATTTTCTTTCCCTCGGTCTTTTCTCTTCTCCTTGCTATAATGTGCTCAGAAGCGAACAGTGTTCGGTCTACATTTTCATCGGATTCGAGAATGTCGGCGAGATTATATGGCGTATGTGGTATTTCAAAGGTGAATTTATCGTAGTCTGACTTATCTTTGAAGCCGACTATAATGACACGTTCACGCTTTTGCGGCAGACCGAAGTCAAGGGCATTCAACACCTGCCACTTAACATGATAACCCATAGCGTCAAGATGTTCAAGAATCACCTTGAACGTGCGACCGCCATCGTGACCGACTAATTGCTTGACATTCTCTAACAGAATGTAGGGTGTTTCGTGATACTTCAATATACGCTCGATTTCAAAGAACATTGTACCGCGAGTATCCGCAAAGCCCTGCATCTTACCCATTATGCTAAACGCCTGACAGGGGAAGCCCGCCAACAACACATCGTGCTTGGGAATCTTCTGAGCTGGTATTTTGGTGATGTCACCAAAGGGCACAGTGCCGAAGTTGGCGAAATAGGTCTGACAGGCTTTCGCATCCCACTCGCTACTGAAAACGCAATGATAACCCAGTTCATCAAAGGGTATGCGGATGCCGCCGATGCCGGCAAACAAATCTATGAAAGTGTGCTCGTAAGTCTTGGGACTCGGAAAAGGCACCTCGTAGAACTCTCTGAACAAATCAAATTCGAATGGACTCTCTGCGGCGTATGCAATATCCTCCTCGGTATAGTCTTGTAGGCGGTTTTTATGCTCCAAGAACTCGCGAATAAGTGCCATCATTTCGTTACGCCTTTCCTGCACCTCTTGGTGAGTTCCCTCAAAGTCAGTATTGTGCAGATAGTGACTAAGTGTCGCTATCTGGTTCTCGTATGATGTCTCGCCGTAAATCCTTGTGCCGTTCTCGGTGATCTCTTCGGGGAAAGCTTCAAGTTTCAGGTCGTTCTCGTTCTTCTTTGCCATGTTTGTTTTCGATTTCGGCCACAAAGTTACTCCTTTTTTGTGAGAATCATGCCACTTTGCCCATTCCTTTTATATATTATTAGGCTAAATCAAGTTGAACATTACAAAAACTGCGAGCGGGAAACCGGGCTTCTTCATCTTTATACCGCCACCCCAATCCGCATTACTTTGCGGTAGAGCGGGGAGGGCTTCATCTGTAGGTCATCGATTACTCGCTCGGATATGTTGTTAATTACTTTTGGAAGTTCCATCTTCGCAAAAGAACTCCCAGGCTGTGTCTCGACAGGCGACCAAGCCCTTTTTACACAGCGAGGGAGTTCTATTATTCTTTGTTTTGCCTTACGGCTTTTGGTGGTCTTTATCGAGAACATCCGCAACCCAATTGAAGCACGAAATGGAGGCTTGCCCCATTCGTCTCTTCCTAAGAGACGGATATTTGAGCACAAAGATACCAATTTTTGGTCAAAATACACATTATATAATAAGAAAACACGCTTTTGGCATATCATTTTTATACTTTGTTTAGCAAATCGCTATGCAAAACGCTCAATAATCGAGGAATATCAATGACTTTTGTTTCGCTATGTCTCTTACCTTCGGGTAGCCATTTTTTTACCCATAAGGGTAGTACTACTATCTGGCACTGGCAGTAGTAGCATCTTTGTCTACAACTCGCTGTGTTTCAATGTGTTTAGGTTAAAACGGTAGAAAAGTGATTACATGGTTTTTATGGAGGATAAAAATGACGAAGATTTATCGTATTTAACTTTGCTAAACGTTTTTATAAGTGTGTCGAAGAATATTTATTATGAAAATAGATTTTTTTGTAAGGTAATATTGGATTCTAAAAATAATAGAATGATTCAGCTGGGTTTTGATAAGGATAATACGGAGAGGATTCACTTTGAAGATAAAAATCAATGGTATGTGACAAAAAGTGTGAAAATATTGCAAAAATTTGGATTTTATTAATTTCGTTTTATAGAAAATATGTATATTTGTAAACCCAACTTAATAAAATTATATGATTCTTATTAAATACAATTTATATGAGTATTAGTAAAGATGTCATCAAACAGTGCCTGATTAGTAAGCAGCGCGAGGTGGATGAGGCAGTAATAGTACCTCGGCCCGTTGACTTTGAGGAAAATGGAAACTAT
>CACXUV010000090.1 GCA_902770845.1 uncultured Prevotellaceae bacterium | reverse complement strand
AGTTTCTTGATGGTCACTTCCCTGCCCAGGATGGTCGTGAGGAAGCCTTCGAGCACGTCGAAGTTGGCCTTGTCGCGAAGCAGGCGCTTCAGGGCCCAGTCGAAACTGATATATGTACGCTCTTTCATGAACATGGCTCTTGTTATTTTAAAAGGTATATGTCACCTTCGATGTGTACAAAATTACAAATTCTACCAATATTTTCCAAATAAAACGGGAAAAAATTTTTCAAGCCGTAATCCACTCATTGATGTTGCGCTCCTTGCTGCCGAAGTTGATGCCCACCCGGACTATTCGGCGGCCATCGTTCAGGTAGGGGTCGGCGTAGCCATGCTCGTCAATCTGCGCAAGAGCCTCAGCAGCAGTCTTGTTGTATTTCAGTTCCATCACATAAATGGTGCTGGGCATCTTCAGCACCACATCGGCCCTGCCACGCGACGTGGCCACTTCGGGCTGCACGTCGGCCCCGAAGGCGGTGAGCAGCGTGAACAGCAGGGCATGGAAATGGCGCTCGTTGTCGTTGAACAACTGATAGGTGACGCCAGAAAAGAACACCTTCAGCTCGTCGATGAACGCTGCCAGGTTGTCGCTGCGGTAGAAGTCGAGATAGGCCATGTAGAGCTTGTCCTTGGAGCGCACGTCGTTGTTGGCATAACAGCGATAGAGACTGTTGGCAAAACCTGTGCGCACCTCGCGGTTGGGAAAGTCGAGCACGAAGACATCGCCAAAGCGCTCATAGTCCTTGATGGTGAGGTAGCCGCTTTGATAGAGCACAGGGATGGGGTCGCTGACATGCTCCATGGGCTGATCGAAAGTGCTCGATGTGCACCGTATGTTGCTCATGTCCTCCAGATCCATCTTGTATTTGCGAATGATCTTGGTCAAAAACGTTGGCGTGGCAGTGCCGAACCAGTAGCTGGCTATGTCTTGGTTGTTGAAGGCATTGAGCAGACTGTAAGGATTATATATGTCTTTCCTGGCCCTGCTGAAATGATAGCCGTCGTACATTTCCTTCAGTTCGCGCAGCATTTGGTCGTAACTCTCGCCGTAGCTTTCGGCCAGCTGTTCAATGTCGGGGCGCAACTGGGTGGTGAGCTCGTCTTGGGTGATGCCGCACAGCGCATCATACTTGGAGAGCATGGAGATATTGTTCAGGTTGTTCAGTTCGCTGAAGATGCTCATCTGCGAGAACTTCGTGATGCCAGTGATCAAGACGAAACGCAGCCAGGGGTCGGCCTCCTTGATGGGACTGAACAGGTTGCGCATTTCCATGCGAACGCCATCCTGCAGTTCGTTGTTGTCGATGTGCTGCAGCATGGCCGAGTCGTATTCGTCGACCAGTATCACCACCTGCCGTCCCGTTTGGTCGTAGGCAGTCTTGATGAGTCGCGTCATGCGGATGTTCGATGCGCGGTCGTCGTGGGGGATGCCATATTGCTTCTCCAGTTCTGAAAGCTTGTAGTCGATGGCCTGCTGCAACATTTCGCGGGTCTCGAATTTTCCTGTGCTGAAGTCGAAGCGGAACACGGGGTATTGCTTCCACTCCGTTTCCAACTGCTCGATGGCAAGCCCATGGAACAGCTCTCGCTTTCCCTCGAAGTAGGACAAGAGCGTGTTTACCAGCAAACTCTTGCCAAACCGACGCGGACGACTCAGAAAATAGTATGTGCCCGTGTTGACCAACTCATATATGAGTGCCGTTTTGTCAACATACAAAAAGCCACCTTCTCTGAGTTTCTCGAAACTCTGGATTCCTACGGGATATTTTCTTCCTGCCATCATCACGGATTTTTTGGGGTCTCTGTTTTCAACGAAGACACTATCTACATGCCCCACACCATGATGGTGCGGCCAGCACAGTTGCGGGGCATGTGCCATATACGCTCTTCCCAGGTCTTTTCCTGCGCGCGGTCGAAGATGATGAGATGGCCTTCGTCTACAGCGCCCACCAGGTCCATGTACTCAGCCGTTTGCTCTGGCAGCACACGTGAAAGTTGCGCCAGGAAGGATGAAAGCATACTGCTGGAGTCACGCAGGGCCAGCATGCAGGTGGTCTTGCCCGTCTGTCGGGGTGCATGCAAGACAAGATACTTCTGCTGCCGTATGAGCATCAGTACCTCGTCAAGATCGAACCGGCTCAAGGGTGCAATCTCGTAATGGATGTCGGGCTTGTTAGGCCCTGCCGTATTGAAGAATTTTTCCATCATTCCTACATGTTTTTATGCAACAAATGCGAAGACAGACATTTGCCCTGACGGGCAAGCGAGCTGGCACAGGGCCTGCCCCTACAGGATGGCAACCGTACCTGAACTTTTTCCGAAGCAGGCTATCCCACCTGCGAACCGGGCTTCACGTCCTTGGTGGTGGTGACCACACTGAGGCTTTCGTCGAAGTCGACGGCCGAGAGAATCATGCCCTGGCTCTCGATGCCCATCATCTTGCGGGGGGCAAAGTTGGCCACGAACAGGATGCGCCTGCCCACGAGTTCCTGCGGGTTCTCATAGAAGGCGGCAATGCCTGAGCAGATGGTGCGGTCCTTGCCCGTGCCGTCGTCGATGGTGAACTGCAGCAGCTTCTTCGACTTAGGCACGCGTGTGCAGGCTTTCACCAGTCCCACGCGCAGGTCGAGCTTCTCAAAGTCCTCAAAGCTCACCTCGTCCTTGATGGGTGCAGCCTGGTGTGCAGCGGCCTCGTTGGCCTTCTTCGCCGCAGCCAGCTTGTCCAGCTGTTTCTGAATGACCTCGTCTTCAATCTTCTCGAACAGCAGTTCGGGCTCGCCCAGCTGGTGTCCGGGCTTCAGCAGGTCGGTGCTGCCCAGCTGTTCCCACTCAAAGCTGTCGATGCCCAGCATCTGGCGCAGTTTCTTCGACGAGAAGGGCAGGAACGGCTCGAAGGCGATGGCCAGGTTGGCCGTGAGCTGCAGACAAATGTTCAGGATGGTCTCGCAGCGCTTGGGGTCGGTCTTCCACACCTTCCACGGCTCGCAGTCGGTGATGTATTTATTGCCGATGCGTGCCAGGTTCATGGCCTCGAACTGAGCATCGCGGAACTTGAACTGCTCCAGCAGGCGCTCCACGCGGTCTTTCACGTCCTTGAACTCGTTCAGCGCGGCCTTGTCGGCATCCAGCAGTTCGCCGCATGCAGGCACCACGCCGTTCCAGTATTTCTTGGTGAGCTGCAGGGCGCGGTTCACGAAGTTGCCGTAGACGGCCACCAGCTCGTTGTTGTTGCGATCCTGAAAATCCTTCCAGGTGAAGTTGTTGTCCTTGGTCTCGGGGGCGTTGGCCGTGAGCACATAGCGCAGCACGTCCTGCTTGCCGGGCATGTCTTCCAGGTATTCGTGCAGCCACACGGCCCAGTTGCGCGATGTCGAGATCTTGTCGTTTTCCAGGTTCAGGAACTCGTTGGCCGGCACGTTGTCGGGCATGATGAACTTGCCGTGGGCGCGCATCATCACGGGGAAGATGATGCAGTGGAACACGATGTTGTCCTTGCCGATGAAGTGAATGAGTCGTGTGTCGTCGTCCTGCCACCACTTTTCCCACGAGCCCCACTTTTCGGGCTCGCGCTCGCAGAGTTCCTTGGTGTTGGAGACGTAGCCGATGGGGGCGTCGAACCACACGTAGAGCACTTTTCCTTCGGCCCCTTCCACGGGCACGGGAATGCCCCAGTCCAGGTCGCGCGTCATGGCGCGTGGCTGCAGATCCATGTCGAGCCACGACTTGCACTGTCCGTAGACGTTGGGTCGCCACTCCTTGTGCTCTTCCAGGATCCATTGCTTCAGCCAGTCCTGATACTCGTTCAGTGGCAGGAACCAGTTCTTTGTTTCCTTGAGCACGGGCGTAGAGCCGCTGATGGTGCTCTTGGGGTTGATGAGCTCTGTGGGCGAAAGGTCGCGCCCGCACTTCTCGCACTGGTCGCCATAGGCACCCTCGTTGTGGCAGTGGGGGCACTCGCCCGTCACGTAGCGGTCGGCCAGGAACTGGTGGGCCTCTTCGTCGTAGAGCTGTGTGGTGGTCTCTTCGGTCAGCTTGCCTTCGTCGTAGAGCTTGCGGAACCACTCGGCTGCAAACTTGTGGTGGGTCTCCGAGGTGGTGCGGCTGTAGATGTCGAACGAGATGCCGAACTCCCGGAACGAGTCCTTGATCATCTTGTGGTAGCGGTCCACCACGTCTTGCGGCGTGATGCCCTCCTTACGCGCGCGAATAGTAATAGGTACTCCATGCTCGTCGCTTCCGCCAATGAACATCACGTCGCGCTTTTTCAGTCGAAGATAGCGCACGTAGATGTCGGCCGGCACGTAGACGCCGGCCAGATGGCCTATGTGCACGCCGCCGTTGGCGTAGGGCAGTGCCGACGTCACGGTGTAGCGTTTAAACTGTTTCTGTTCCATTCTGAATGTATTGCTTTTTAGTTTCTGGCTGCAAAATTACTATTTTTTAGGCAGTTAGCACCGTGGTGTGGCGTTAAAGGGAGTTAAAAGCGCAGCGAAACGAGCCCTGTCTGCCTGGCAGCCGGGGCTAAAGCACGCTGAGCAGCTGTGCGAAGTGGCTTATCTCCGTGAGCCGTTCGTGCTCAAAATGTTCGTGGCGTTCCAGCTGCCAGGTCACGTGGAAAGGAATGTAGACGGCCCTCCATCCGGCAGCCAGTGCAGGGGCAATGTCGCTCTTGAGCGAGTTGCCCACCATGACCAGGCTTCTGGGTGCGGCACCGAGCTTGCGTGCCAGCAGTCGGAAGTCGGCTTCGCGCTTGTCGCTCGTTATCTCAACGTGTTCAAAATAGCGGGCCAGTCCCGACCGTTCCAGCTTGTGCTGCTGGTCCAGCAGTTCGCCTTTGGTGAAGAGCACCATTCTGCGTCCCTGCTGTGCCAGTTGCCACAGCGTTTCTTTCACCTCGGGCAGTGGTGTGCAGGGAAACTCGAGCAGTGTGTAGCACTGTCTGAGAATGTCGCTCAGCGTGTTGGCCGACATCTGTCCCTGGCTCACGCGCATGGCCGTTTCGAGCATCGACAGGGTGAATGCCTTGACGCCAAAGCCCAGCAGTCGCATGTTCTTGCGCTCGGTGGCATAGAGTTCGCTGGCGGCAGCCTCGCGCGTGCCTGTCCATGGCAGCAGTTCGTCGTAGAGGCGCTGCATCACCACCTCGAAATGTCCCTGGCAGTCCCAGAGTGTGTCGTCGGCATCGAAGACTATGAAGCCAATGTCCTGTATCATCTCGCCATCTTCAGTTTTTCCGGTAATTATTCTTTGGAGTCCATGAAGTCAAAATACATCAACCGCGTTGTCTGAGGAACATAAGAACACGTTTCACGGATTACACGCACCTTTTCTTCACCCCTGCCACAGTGCAGAAGCGAGAAAGCGCATAACCCGTGAAACATGCAGTTTATGTATCGTTTTACTTAACCTCGTCGCAATAGGTGATCATGGTTGTGCCGGCATCGAAGTCGAACTCGTCTTCATCGTAGTCGTAGTAGTCATCGTCCACATCCTGGTCGTTCAAGTCTTCCTGCACGGCCAGCTGTTTGCCACGATAGCTCACCAGTGCGGTGCCAGCCAGGTTGCGGTCGCTCATGCTGTCATAGTTCCACGAATAGCGCAGCTTGCCGGTCTTCACGTCTTCCCACGACCATGTGCTCACGGCCAGTTCGCCATTATTATAGGTCACCAGATAGGTTCCGGCCTTGGTGAACGTGACGGTGGCTGGCATATCTTCCATTTGCTCGCGCCATTCGCTCTCATAATATTCCAGGTCGTCTTCCTCGTCAAGCTCACCGGGGTAGTACTTCTTCTCCAGATCCATCATGTCCTTACCAAACTTGTAGATTTCGTCAATCTTGTACTCCTTGTCATAGATGCTCTTGCCAGCCAGGGTGAGAATCACGCGGAGGCTGGCCAGTTTCCAGGTGCGACAGAGTGTTGCAGTGGCACTGCTGCTGGGCTGCTGGTTTTTGCGCTCAGCGGTGAGTGTGGGCATCTTGGTGCCGTTGGCCAGGGTGATCTCAATGCTCTGGGCGTCGCTGCTGGTGCCGGTGATGGTCAGCGTGCCGTAGCCTTCCAGTTCAAAGCTGCCATTGCCTTTCTTGGTGTATTTTCCCTCGATGATGTTGGCATAGCTGCCACGCGTGAGCGCCTTGCTTGCCATGCCCAGGAAGTGGCCCTTGGGCATCTTTGCCTTGGCATCGCGCGACTTGTAGGTGTAGTTGTAGGTGTTCTGAATGATGACATAGCGTCCGGCCTCAGTCAGCTCAATCGACTTGATGTCGCTATTGGGCGAGGTGATTTCATAGAATGCGGCCACGTCGGCATATTCCGGATTGTCCAGTTTGCCGTTGCCACCGTTGCCACCGTTGCCACCGTTGTCGTCGTCATCACTGCCGCAGGCCACCACGGTCATCAGGCCGATCATCACAAGCGCTGCAAGACTGAGCAGCTTGCCCATTTTCATGAATTGCTTTTTCATTGTTTTGTTGTGTTTTTAGTCCTGCCCACTGCCCTTGGCGGAATGGTTGATTTGTTCATTTTTCTTGTTTTTCCCACCGTGCCCACCCTCCCGGGGCAGTCCTGCCAACAGGCGGCAGGCAAGGCGGAGGCGGGTTGCATTTTAATTTTAATCGGCTACAAAGTTAATCATTTTTTCTTAAACCCACCAAACTATATCTGTTTTTTATGAACAGCGGCCCTGTTTTTTCGATTTTGCGGACAAAAATTTTTCTCAAACCAGCGCGTGAAACATGGCATTGGCATCGTTCCACGCGTCCACTCCGCCGCCACTTCCCTGCAACGGGGCCTCCGTTGTGCGGCCATCGGGCCCCTTTTGCGCTGCAATCAGGCCCCTGCTGCACGGCAATCAGGCCCCCGTTGCACCACAACGGGGCCCCCATTGCGCCCCGGTTCGCCCCCGGCTTACAGCCTTCTTTCGGACAGCATCGTTGAAACAACTGAAAATCAAACATTTACGAAAAGGGCTCAAAACTTCGAAATTTCCGGTCATTCCCGACTTTATTGAATTTCGAGCGAGTTTTGGAACGGTTCGCGTCACACAATTTCGACAGAAATTCTTCTTTGGATTAAAGGACAGAATAAATTGGTACAATTCGTGTTTGCTATATGGAAACGAATTGGAATAATTGGAATAATAAGTTCACGAATTGGAATAATATTTATTCTCATTCGGGGACAGAATTATTATCATTATTCTCATTCGTTTCAGAACAATCATACCTAAATTTTTTCATTAAGTAGTTAATCAAAATGAGTTGATATGAAGCAATGCTAAAAACCTCAATCAGATTGTATAAGATATTCAGAAAATATTTCTTTTTTTTCGATAATCAAGACAAAAAATTTTTCCATAACAGAGGACGAAAATGCTGCCTTGAGTGCTGCTGACAGGGTGTCGGAGGCTCCTGATGGTGCGTTTTGACTGGGGCACTGCCACAACAGAGGCCCCGTTGCGTGGCTGTTTGACCCTCATTGCACTGCAACAGCAGCCCCATTGTGCTGCAATGGGGCCCCCGTTGCAGCACAACAAGGGCCCCATTGCAAAGCAGGAAAACGCACACAAAACGTAAATCACTGGGGCACAGCCACATATAAAAATGCTCAAAACTGAGAAATTTCGAGCCGAGAAAGGTGTTGATGAGCTGGGAGCGAGTTTTGACCCCACCTCGTCGAGAACTGTGCAGAGACCACGTCCCCGACAGATATGACACAACCTACGAAACAAAACTACTACAAGCAAGCTGTGCCAGCATCAGTGCTTTTCCCTGCCTGCAAACAGGATGGACTGTCTGGCAAACTCATGCCAGAGCCAATGGCAGCTGTAGCCGGGAGCTAAGGGGAAAAACTTGATGAAGTGGGACAGCTTGATGGCAGTGGCCTCAAGGTTGTGGCGCCAGCCCCTGAAGCCAGCCCTCTTGTTGTAGTGCCCCATGTTTCCACGACAGAACACCACGTCGAGAATCTTCGCCCCATAGCGCCGGTCGGTGTCGGTGAGCTCACACCCAAGGTCGTGAACAGACAAGCCAAGACAATCCGCCAAGATGCTGCCACAGGCGCGATAGGCACGCTCCATGCCAAACATTCTCAGGTGGCCTTGCAGCTGCAGCATGTCTATCTTGTCACGGCACAGACGAAGCATCACAGCCATGTCGCAAAACTGTCGCAAGCCTATGCCCAGCCCCAACAGATGGCCGTACAGATGCATGAAGACATAGAACACATGGAGCGTGGGCGAGAGCGTCTTTACGGCAATGCCATCAATCATGACCAGCATGCCTTTGTCGGCATCGAGCACATGCTGCCAACGAACCTGCGCCCGCTGGGAGAAAAAAATTGCAAGCGCAAAATGACCCTCAAACACAACACCCTGGAAGTCGTAATGCACATGATGGTCCGAACCACCGGCCTCGGCCCTGATGCCCCATGCCCGAAAGACGGCCTGCTGTGACTTCTCAAAATTGGCCGCATCGCAGTAGTAGTCAACGTCGCCCGACTGTCGCAGCAGCGGGTTGGCATAGCAGGCTGCCACCGGCTGTCCCTTCACGATGACATAATCAACACCCTGTTGGCGAAAGAGCTCTGCCAACAGCCTTACGCCCCTGTTCACCTTCCTGTTGCCCTGCTCTATCTTTGAGCAAAGCCCAACGACCTCGAACAGCAATGGCTGTGGCAGCCGGATGTCATTCTGGAGCAACGCCTGTGCCAACAGTCCATAAACGGCCTGGCGCTCAGCAGCCCTGAGCAACGACCGTGCCTGCCTTTCCGACAACGCTGTCGGCAAGCGCTCATCCGTTCCCCACAAAGCATTTCGGAGAAATGCAAAAAACAATTTTTCATTCACACGCTCATGGCAATTTTGGTGCAAAGGTACGAAAAACAAACGAGTTTGTTTTGTTCTTCTCTCGTTTTTTCGTAACTTTGTAAAAATTCTCAGCTTTTCTTTAGATAAAGGCAGTCTGGGAGATTGAGGAAAAACTGGGTTACGAATTGGCAACCGTACTCAATTCCACATTCTGCTATGTATTGCTTTCAATGAACACCTGATGCTGAGCCTGCAACCATTTATGGCTCATCATCGAGTGCAAAGGTAATCATTTCTTTGGATACGACCAAATGTTATGCTACTTTTTTATGACATAGATGTATAAGGCATTCGATAGAGTGAAGCGAACAGATGGAACATAATACCCTTCCGTCCACTTCATTCCCCTGCCGATGCAAAGGTAGCACGGGCTTTATACGAAACGGACGATACTTGCATGGAAAATCTTCCTCTCCACAGGCTCCGAGCGTATTTCCCACACAAGCCCCGCCCGTTTCAAGCCCATGCTTTTTTCCACGCATCAGCAGAGGGGATGAGCGACGGACGGAATAGCACATCATAAAAAGCAGAAAGACGGATGCACTGATTGATTTCAGTTTTCCGGCTTTCTGCTTCAACTCCCTTTGAGAAGGAGAATCACTCTGGCAGGAATATCACTTGTCTGTTATCCGATAGGCAGGGTGATAGCATTTTTCCAATAGTTCTTCCAGGTCCCGCTCACGATAGAGCACCTTGCCACCCAACAGGATATAAGGCAGAATGCCGTCGTTGCGGTACTCCTGCAGTGTCCGTCGGCTGACCTTCAGGATTTCAGATACCTCTCTATCCGTCAGGTAGCGTTCTCCGTCGAGCATTGGACGATAGTTGCCGGTAACGCTTTTGTAAAGCGCAAGTACCTCTTTCATGCTATCCAGCACATTCTTCACTCCCACATTATGCGGCATGATCAGTTCGTTCATAGGCACTGCGCTTTAATTTCATACACTGAGATTTCTTCCTGTCCTCTACTACAGAGAGAATCTTCTTTACATCCTCTGGCTTGTAGTAAACCTTGTGGTTGATTTGGGAGAAGGCCAACGTCCCGTTGTCACGGAGCGTCTGTAATGTTCTCGGGCTGATGTTCAGTATCTGACACACGTCCTGGTTGTCGAGCCATTCGCCCAACGTTTTGTCGTTGCCTCTGCTGGCCATCTCCTTCATCTGTGCGACGAAGCTGTTGAAGCTCGTCAGCAGCTCCTCGTAGGTGCTGCGTTCAATTGATATAACTTCCATGTCTGTATATTTTTGTGTTGATTTATTAATTTGGCGGCAAAGGTAACACTTCTGAGCGAGACAAGCCGTATGAGAAAATTTTATTTTAAAATTTAACGTTTGAGAAGTCCCGATACGATTAAAGACTGCATCCTCAACCTGATGCCAGCAGGTGTCCTTATATAAATAATGTGGGGGGAACTATTTCTCAAATGGTCTTTGATTTTGAAACAGGAAATGGTCAGATGACAACTGTGATTGATGGTAATGGAAAGTGGATTCTCCGGCTGAAGACACCACAGCCAATACCTCACAAGTTCATCCTGTCCTCATAACGTTTTGGATAATGTTAAAAAATGAATTAAAATTTTCACAGGCCTCCTGTCTGAATGCTTTGATATACCTTTGTGCCCGGTTTTCCGATTGTAACAAATCGAAATAAGGTTGGCAGTAGCCATCCGACAGCCACAAAGATAAACAAAAGACTAAAATAGACGAATTATGTCACAGCAAAAAAACGTCCGAAAGGACAGCCGCCTACAAAGGCAGATTGAAGAACTCCAGAAGCGCATGGACGCTGTGGAGGACATCCTTGATAATGCCAAGGAAGTATTATCAGTGGAAGAGGCAGCCCGCTTC
>CACXUV010000089.1 GCA_902770845.1 uncultured Prevotellaceae bacterium | reverse complement strand
AACTTCGATAACAGTGCACGGTACGTTCTTACCGTCGGCACTGAAAACGGATGTCATTCCGATTTTTTTTCCAATCAATCCTGGCATTTCAGTTTTTAATTTAAAATAATAAAATGTGTAGTTTAATGTTTCTTTTTAAGTGTATCCTCCAGCCATACAGTCACACAAAACACTTAAAAAGGCCGATCTCACTTCTTCTCTCTTTTCCAGTTCAGAGAAGGTTAAGATGCTCTTTCTCAGCGTATTGTTAGCTCTCAGGCCAGCGCAATACCCATTTTGCGGCTGCAAAGGTACACATATTATTTTACATACGCAACACCCGTCACCTTTGTTTTATGATTATTTAACTATTTTACAAAGATTTACAACAGTCCGGCATACTCCATCACCTAACAACAACCTTCTGTCCGCAGACGATGTAGACACCACGCGGCAGTCCTTTGAGGGTTGTTGTCTGTCGACTTACCATCTTGCCCAACATGGAATACACATCGAAAGGCTGCCCGCTGACCAACAGATCGACGAAAAAGATTCGACCTGTACAGTTGAACGAATGTAGGGGCAATCGTACATGTCAAAATATTTCATAGAAAAAAACTCTCTCTGAACGGGTGCTTCTGGAACGCCTGCGGCCTGACTGCAGCATGACTGGAGTCCCGAAGAGGGGGCGTGGACTGGCCGTTGCGCTGCAACGGAGACCTCGTTGCAGCGCAACGGGGGCCCCACTGTGCTGCAATCGGGGCCCCATGAAACATCAACGGGGACTCCGTTGCAACATAACGGAGCCCCCGTTGCAGGGCATTCAGGGTGAAGACAGACCTTCCGCCTACTCTGTTTTTACATAAACTGCTGATTGCTAGCAAGATAGCAACTTCGCCATAATTCGCTCAAAACGAGCCGAAGGGCAGGTTGATGGAAAAGAACGAAATCTCAGCGGGGTCGTTGTAAAGATTTTACATAACAACTCAAAGGGCTATTTCGTGCCGAACCGGATGGCCAGCACGGGGGCAATGTTGCCACCAGGACGGGCTGTGGGCAACGACACGTGCAGTCCGTCGGCATTTGTCGTGTAGCTCACGGGGCCATAGCCCAGCAGCGTGACGCTCTGCACCGGGCCGCTGTAGTAGGGCGAAGCCGCTGAGAGACTGCGGACAAGGGTGGTGCCATCGGCAGGCCAGGCCATCAGCGTGGCGTAAAGGACGCCCTGCTTCTGGTTGAAGCGAATGTCGTCGGAGGAATATTTGAAGCCCTCGTTGAAGCCCTGCGCACTGAGCGGCTTGGAGCTTTCGGCCAGCGGTCCCTCGCCAAACGTCTTCCACGGGCGGGTGCCATAGATGCTCTCCTTGTTCACGTCCATCCACTGCTTGATGCCTTGCAGCACGGCGCGCTCCTTGTCGTCGATGGTGCCGTTGCCTCTGACGGGGATGCTGAGCAGCAGACAGCCATTCTTGCTCACCACGTCGACCAGCATGCGCACCACCGTTTCGGCCGACTTGTAGCGGTTGTTCTTGTAAACGTTCTGGTCGTAGTGCCACTGGCCTATGCAGGTGCAGGTCTGCCAGGGCAGCGGCTGTGCACGGTCGGGAATGCCGCGCTCCACATCCCAGAGCATCAGCTGCTTCTGCTCGTCGTTCAGAATCTTGCCCATGGCCACCACCTGGGCCTTGCCGCCATGGCGGTTGGCACTGTGGTTGTAGTAGTGGGCCAGTATGTTCTGCCCAATCTGGTCGTCGCATCCGTAGAAGGGCAGCACCGTGTCGTCGAAGTAGAGCAGCTGCGGGTCGTAGTCGTTGATGAGCTGCAGGATGCGGTTCTGCAGCTTCAGCTTGTAGGCCGCTGAGGGTTGCGAGGCGCCGTTGTCCCAGTTCCACTGACTGTGAATGCTGCGCACATTTTCCCAGTCGGTGCTGTGGTCGTGCCGCTGGGCATAGAGTTCCTGCGGGTCCAGCCCCTTCCACCACTTCTCCGAGCCGTCGGCGTTGGGTTTGTAGCCGTCTTCACGGGTCAGGTTGCCATCGTATTTCTGGGCAATCTCCAGCCACGTCCAGGTGTGGGCACCGTGGATGCTCACGCCCAGGGGCAGGCCATACTTCTTGCAGGCCACGGCCCACTCCTTCACAATGTCGCGATGGGGCCCCACGCGCACCGAGTTCCACTCCTGATAGGGGGAGTCCCAGAGGTCGAAGTTGTCGTGGTGCTGGCCCAGGGTGAAGAAGAACTGGGCGCCCACGCTCTTATAGAGCTTCACCAGCTCGTCGGGGTTCCACTGCTCTGCTTTCCAGGCATTGCACAGGTCTTTCAGGCCAAAGTCGCTGGGATGGCCAAAGCGGCTCACATGATACTTGTTCTGTCCGCTGCCTTCAAAATACATGTTGCGGCCATACCAGTCGCCGTCCTCGGCCTGGCACTGCGGCCCCCAGTGGGCCCAGATGCCGAACTTGGCGTCGCGAAACCACTCAGGACACTCCCACTGCTTCAGACTCTCCCAGTTGGCCTGGTAGGGGCCCTGCTCAACAGGCTCGTTCTGCTGTGCATGCACCGTGGCAGCGGCAGAAAGCAGCAGGCCAGCACACACCATCTTGAAAAAATTTTTCATCATAAGTAACTAATCAAAATTATCTTAGCAACATGCTCACCACAGAGGCACAGAGACACAGAGTTTTGTGCTGTACAGAGACAAGAACGCTGTGTCTCGGTGTATCTGTGGTGAATACAAACTGAATTTGTTCATCTGCTTAAAAAGGGAATTAAGTAAAAAACGGCGAAGTCGAGTATTTCGATGTCGCCGTTTTTTCTTGGATTCCTAAAAAATTTACTATACCTTGATTTCAACCTCAACACCGCTGGGGAGTTCCAGTTTCATCAGGGCGTCAACGGTCTTGGCCGTAGACGAGTAGATGTCGATCAGGCGCTTGTAGTCGCTCAGCTGGAACTGCTCACGAGCCTTCTTGTTGACGAAGGTAGAACGGTTCACAGTGTAGATGCGCTTGTGGGTGGGAAGGGGGATGGGACCGCTAATGATTGCACCCGTGGCCTTCACGGCCTTCACGATTTTCTCGGCTGACTTGTCGACCAATTTGTGGTCGTAGCTCTTCAGCTTGATACGAATTTTTTGACTCATTGTTGTTTAATTGTTAAATAATTTGACTTTTTAGGATTGAACGCCTGCTATTAAAGAGTCATTTGCTCAACAGCAGTCCTATTGCAATCGGGCTGCAAAGGTAGTCAGTTTTTTTTGAACTGCCAAACTTTTGCGCATTTTTTTAGGCAACAGCATACTTATTGCACAGAAGCTATCGCGGTTTGACTTTTTTTTCTTTATCTTTGTAACGCCAACACATTCGGCAACAAAGCAACGGTCATGCCGGACTGACGCTGGCCCGTCTAAAGACACTAACGACATTCAATCATGTACGAACAGGTCCTGACAGACAAATGCTTTTTCATGCTTTATGCAACAGTGACCACCATGGCCATCATTGCAAGCTGCTATCTGCTGTTTCGTCGGGGCAATGCCTTTGCCGCCGACATCACAACGCCGGCACGCTTGCGCCGCTGGACAGCCGTGCTCTTTGCTGTCATTGCCTTGAGCCACGTGTGGTACATGCCCATTGCTTTCCTCAAATCAAGCGAAGATATTCAACTGTATTATCATGTTGCCGGACTGCTCGACAGCATGACGTTCATTCCTTCGGCAATCATCGTGCTGATCGCCATGTTGCAAGACCGCAACCGCCCTTTGTGGCCGGTGGCCGTGATGGTAGCGCCACTGGCTGTTGCCTTGGCGCTAAACATTGCCACCCACAATGAGGCTCTACTGATCATAGCCTATGCCTATTTTCTGTTGCTGACCATTGGCTTGGCAATATATATGGTGCGCGCATTGAGACAGTACAGCCGCTGGTTGCGCGACAACTATGCCGACCTGGAGCACAAGGAGGTGTGGCAAAGCTTCGTGGTACTGGCCACCTTTCTGCTGGTGTTCAGCACCTATGCGATTGACAATGAAAGCCTGGTCTACACATACGCCATTCAGGTGATTGCCATCATGCACATCTGCTACGTGCTGTGGCGCGTGGAAACGCTGAGCGACCTGAGCATTCACCAGCCGCAGTGCCTGACTGCCGAAGAGTCTGCCACCACTGAGGCAATGCAAGGGGAAGACGAAGATATTACACAAAACATTCACGACAAAATGGGCTCATTGCTGCAGCAGCACTGCATTGACACGCAACTCTATCTGCAGCACGACCTGACTCTTTCCCAGCTGGCCAAGGCGATTGGCACGAACAGGTTCTATCTCAGCCAGTATTTCTCTCACCATGGCATGACCTACAATGCCTATATCAACGATTTGCGCATCAATCACTTCGTCAGTCTCTATCGCGAAGCCATCGCTGCCCAGCGTTCTTTCACAGCCCAGCAACTGTCCTACGAAAGCGGTTACCGAAGCTACAGCACCTTCAGTCTGGCCTTCAAACAACGAATGGGACAGTCTGTTACAGCTTGGACACACGACACTGCCACATGATTCATGACAAGTGTTTGCCTTTCACATTTACTCAAACAACAAAAATCATCCCATACTCAGATTCAAATACACCATCTATCTGATGACAGAAATCTGGATTCGGCCCGCCATCACCTACGGCTTGGTGGCCTGTTTCGAGACGGAAACCAAATAAAGAACATTCAACGAACAACAAAAAAAAATATAGCATCATGTCACAACTTGAACCACTTATTGCCGACCTTGCGCTCATCCTGATATGCGCAGGCGTCATGACACTGCTCTTCAAAAGCCTCAAACAACCCATCGTGCTTGGCTACATCGTGGCCGGATTTCTGGCCTCGCCCAACATGACCTACATGCCCAGCGTGACCGACATGCACGGCATTCACCTTTGGAGCGAAATTGGCGTCATCTTCCTGCTCTTCGCCCTTGGCCTGGAGTTTTCTTTCAAGAAAATCCTGAAGATGGGCGCCGCACCCATTATCGCCGCCCTGGCCATCATCCTGGCCATGATGTATGTGGGTGCATGCACCGGCGAGCTCTTCGGCTGGAGCAACATGGACTGCATCTATCTGGGCGGCATGCTCGCCATGTCGTCTACCACCATCATCTTCAAGGCATTCGACGACATGGGCCTGCGCAACGAACGCTTTGCAGGCTTGGTGCTCAGCGTGCTCATCATCGAGGACATCCTGGCCATTGTGCTCATGGTCATGCTCTCCACACTGGCCGTGAGCAAGGAGTTCGAAGGCTCGCAGATGCTTGGCTCCATCCTGCAGCTGGTGCTCTACCTTGTGCTTTGGTTCACCGTGGGCATCTACTTCATCCCGCTGGCACTGCGCAAACTGAAGCCCCTGATGAACGACGAGACCCTGCTCATCACCGCCCTTGCCCTTTGCTTCGGCATGGTGGTGGCTGCCTCTGCTGCCGGATTCTCGGCCGCTTTCGGCGCCTTCGTCATGGGCAGCATCCTGGCTGAGACCGTAGAAGCTGAACAGATAGAACATCTTGTGGCCCCGGTGAAGAACCTCTTCGGTGCCATCTTCTTCGTGTCGGTAGGAATGATGGTCGATGTGGCGCTCATCGCGGAGTACATCGTGCCCATCGTCTGCATCATCGTTGCCATCATGCTGGGACAGACCATCCTGAGCACCTGTGGCTTTCTGCTCTCAGGCCAGTCGCTCAAGACTTCCATGCAGTGTTCGTTTTCGCTCACTCAGATTGGCGAGTTTGCCTTCATCCTGGCCACACTCGGCACATCGCTCGGCGTCACCAGCGACTTTCTCTACCCCATCGTCGTGGCCGTATCGGTGTTCACCACGTTCACCACGCCCTACATGATCCGACTGGCAGAGCCTGCCTACAACGTGGTGGCGCGCGTGCTGCCTGCCAAATGGTTAGAAAAACTGGAACGCAACACCGACGAGAAAGACGAAAAGATTCCCGACGAACTGCAGCAAATGTGGAACAGCTGCTTCAAGCGGTTCGTCTTCATCATGCTCATCAACAGCGTGCTCTGCATTGCCATCATGTCTGTCATGTTCTATTTCGGCCAGCCTATCATTGCCGAAATGCTGCCTGAACAATGGGTTCACCCCGTCACGGCGCTCATAGCCCTTGTCTTGTGTTCGCCCTTCCTGTGGATGCTGCTGCGAGGTGGCAACAGCCCCGAAGTAGACAAACTGTGGGAGAGCGGTCCGCGCTGGCGTGTCAGGATAACGGCATACGTGCTGCTGCGCATCCTCATCACGGTCATTTTCGTCAGCTACTTCGTCGACTATGCCATTCCCTGGAGCAGCTGGCTCGCCATGTTTGCCCTCGTAGCCATCATGACCATCATCTTCACCTCCCGAAATCTGGAAAGTCGCAGCAATAAGATGACCAAGACATTCACCGACAACCTGAGTGCACGCGAAAAAATGAAGCAGCAATAAACCTTGGGACTACGCAAACTGATTAAAGACCAAATTACACAAACCGCCGCCTACCGCAGCAGTTCGCGTAATTTGGCTTTAGGATGGGGAGAAAAAGAAGCTAAGGCAACCGCAACAGGTCAAAAAGTTTCACCGCAAAGTCATCTGACATGAAATCAAGACTTTGCGGTGAAACTTTCTCCAAAAATAGCGAATGCTACAGGACAAACGACCTGAGATAGGAACTGACTGCAGGACAGGATGCTATGCTTCAACGATCCAATCCTGCAACTGACCTATACAGTGCCCTTATGGCTTAAATTCCACCTTGACGTCAAGGTAGTCGGCCAATCTGCTTGAGTATTTACCCTGCGTATACTTTGCAGCTGTTTCTATCACCGTCCAATTGGGATTGAGTTGGTGATCATATTCATTGTACAAGTCAAACGAGGCCACTTTGAGTCCACCTTTCACGGTGGCATAAAAACGTATGACCGAGTTTGAAGGTGGATTGTATGTGACGGAGTCAAGAGGTACGTAAGTGGCATTCATGCTCCAGTTGCTATCAAAAAAATCAACTCCCCTCATACTGGTGGATTTTTCATGATCCTCCACAACCATTTTCAGGTTTTTCAGACTACAATAGTCATAGGTGGCCACAAAGTTCTCTATATCAAAACTAATTCGGTAAGTGGCGTCTATTTCCTTCTGATTCCCTACTTCTGACATTCCGCTTTCTACCTGATGCGTTGTTGCCTCGACATGAAGTGTGCCTCCATCGAGTGTGGCGGCAAACGTGGTGTTCTTATCACCGTTCTGCAACGACACAGTAGGATGCCAGGCTTCATTAAACTCAATTTCTTTGCCATCAAGCCTTAATGATGTGCATTTAAGATTCAGCGAACCGTCAATCGACAGGGAAACCACTTCCTTCTTTTCTCCACTCACCGGCTTCACCTCTACCTTTACTTTGTAAGGCAGATTTTTGGAGTTAAACATGTTTGACGAAACTGTATAGAGCATGAATTCCGTGGTTTTGGTTTCAGACTTGTAGAATTTCTTTTTCAACTCTGCACCGTTAAGGGTAATGGGAGAGTCTTTCAACGCCTTGTATCCATACTCATCTATTTTCCTGTTCTGAGAGGTTCCCACGGGTATAAGGGCATACGTACTGATGCCATCTTCCAACTGGTCGATCACAACCTGGCTGTTCTCCAGCGGATAGACTTCGGGAATGACGACCTTGAACCTGTTGACCTGACAGCCGTAGGGGTAACACGTTCCGCTGTGCTGATCGGAGAGATTCTTCGCAGTAATATTTTTCTCCTTTACCTGATGGTTCATGCTAATTACGCCAATTTCATTAGAGATTTCTCCCTTGAGCAATGTCAGCAGGAATTTGTCGTAGTCCAGTGCAAACAAGTCACGACCGGCGTCCTTCGTCAGTTTCTGTATGCAATATTTTGCCGAACCGTTAGTATCGTGCCATATCTTGTACAGGTCTACAATTGATTTGTCGTTCAGTTTATATTCCGTCATGAAGCGTGTAATATACTGCATCAGTGCAGACATGCCATAGCCATGCGATTCATAGCGAGAATGAGTGGTGCCGGAACTATAGATTTGATCAATGGCATACAGTCCCTTTATATAATCGTCGATGTATCTATTGGAAAAATCGGCATTAAACTTGCCTATCATGAACTGCTCTGCCCATACGGCTCCCGATTCATAGAGCAACAGGCGCTCACTTCCATCATGCACCACCAGTCCATCATAAATAAGTCCACCCGTTACCTCAGAAAGAGTACCCAGCTTATCAGCTTTTCTGAATGCGCAACGCGGGTCATAGTCTGCCTGGAACATGTGCATCAGCTCATGAATGATAGTACTGCGGAAATTATCCTTGTCGCTCTCATAGTTCTTTAGAACCTGAAGTCCCACCTGAATGGAGCTCCATTCATTGTAAACAGCGCTTTGGTTAAAACAACCATACTCCTTGATATTGTCAAAGGAGAAGGTGACATCACGCTCTGTCACTTCCAGTCCGAGGCCCTGCAACGTTTTGATGGCATCGCGAATGCTGCCGTTGATGTCGCTCCAATAATTTGAAAGCTTAGTTGCATAAGTTTCCTTAAACGATGAAGAAAGGTTGAAGTGCCACGAAACGTTACCTTCCGTGAACTTCTCGTCGTACTCCGAAGGCTGCGCGGCTCTTGTTCCTGCAGGATCACGATCACCACAGTATTCTATTTTTGCCACACCAAAGCTGATGGCCAACGTCTCGTCGGCCTTGATGTCTTTATTATTGGTGGCTGCCAGGGTTACGGTGTAGGTGCCATCGGAGTATTCCGAAGGCAGGATAATGTCGTCGTAGGTCAGAATATCTTCCGACAAGCTGTAGCTGGGCGCGTGAGCCACCACATTTACATCAGGCCCTGATTCCGCACATTTAATGCGAATGGTGAGTGGCTTATTGATCTGTGGCGAAACAGTAAGCTGATAAAATTTCGACACTTCTTCGCTGCCAAGCACGTCACCCTTCTTCACTTCGGTAATGGCCACCTGTTCATCTTTTGAGAATGAGCCTGCAGGAAAAGTGAACTCGATGTCACCTTTCGAAATGGAACCTCCCGCAGTAGTAACGGTCTGATAGTCATCCTGACTGACATCGACTACCGGTCGTCCGTTGTTTTCACCACTACTGCTGTTGTCGTCAGAGCACGCTGTCAGGCCCGACATCAGCAAAAATGCTACAACCATGAATGGAATCATTAACCCCTTGCAGCTGGAAAAGAGCATGTTGCCCAATAATTTTTTTCTATATTTCATCATATTCGATTATAAATTGTTTTAGAAAAAAAAAGCCCAGAAGCAACACGTACTTCCGGGACTAATCAATATTTCAATGAGACCTCCTCGAGCACGGCCTTGGCCAGTGCGCTGGAGAGAGGAGCGTGGTGATCGTACTCCATTGAACTGGTGGCACGACCAGAAGTGATGGTACGCAGGGCGGTCACATAGCCGAACATCTCCGACAGGGGAACCATGGCCTTCACCACACGGGCACCCGAGCGGCTCTCTTCCATGCCTTCCACCTGACCGCGACGCTTGTTCAGGTCGCCAATCACGTCACCCATGTTCTCCTCGGGCGTCACCACCTCGAGCTTCATGATGGGCTCCATCAGCACAGGCTTAGCCTTGGCACAAGCCTCCTTGTAGGCCATCTGGGCAGCAATTTCGAACGAAAGCTGGTCAGAGTCAACGGGGTGGAAGCCACCGTCAACCACGGTCACCTTCAGCGAGTCGACAGGATAGCCACCGAGGATACCGGTCTTCATGGCAGTCTCGAAGCCTTTCTGAATGCTGGGGATGAACTCCTTAGGAATGTTACCACCCTTCACCTCGTTCACGAACTGCAGGCCGGGATTGTTCTTCAGGTCGTAGTCCTCATCAACAGGACCCACCTTGACGAGCATCTTAGCGTACTTACCGCGACCACCCGACTGCTTCTTGTAGACCTCTTCGATCTCCACTTCCTTGGTGATGGCCTCCTTGTAGTTCACCTGAGGCTTACCCTGGTTGCACTCCACCTTGAACTCGCGCTTCAGACGGTCGATGATAATATCGAGGTGCAGCTCGCCCATACCAGAAATAATGGTCTGGCCACTCTGCTCGTCGGTGCGAACGGTGAACGTGGGATCCTCTTCGGCCAGCTTAGCCAGACCGTTGTCCAGCTTGGCAATGTCGGCCTGAGACTTCGGCTCAACTGCGATAGAGATCACGGTATCGGGGAAGGTCATTGACTCCAGCACGATGGGCTTTTCCTCGTCGCAGAGGGTGTCGCCGGTGCGGATGTCCTTGAAGCCCACGCCTGCGCCAATATCACCAGCGTCGATGCTGTCCATAGGAATTTCCTTGTTCGAGTTCATCTGGAACAGACGGCTGATGCGCTCCTTCTTGCCCGAACGGGGGTTGAAGACGTAAGAACCGGCCTTCACGCTGCCTGAGTAGACACGGAAGAACACCAGACGACCCATGTAAGGATCGGTTGCAATCTTGAATGCCAGGGCCGAAGTAGCCTCGTCCTCGCTGGGCTTGCGGCTTTCCTCTTCCTCCGTGGTGGGATTCGTACCAACCACAGCCTCGGTGTCCAGAGGTGAAGGCAGATACGAGCAAACAGCGTCGAGCAGAGGCTGCACGCCCTTGTTCTTATAAGAAGAACCGCAGAGCATAGGCGTGCATTCCATGGCGATGGTTCCCTTGCGGATTGCAGCGATGATCTCTTCCTCAGTGATCGAGTTGGGATCGTCGAAGAACTTCTCCATCAGGGCCTCGTCATATTCGGCAGCAGCCTCGAGCAGCTTCATGCGCCACTCGTCGCACTCGTCCTTCAGGTCGGCGGGAATCTCTTCCACGTCGTATTCAGCACCCATGGTCTCGTCATGCCACAGGATGGCCTTCATCTTCACCAGGTCAACCAAGCCCTTGAAGTTTTCCTCAGCACCAATAGGCACCTGCAGCACCACGGGGTTGGCACCCAGGATGTCCTTCATCTGCTGCACGGTCTCGAAGAAGTCGGCACCCGAACGGTCCATCTTGTTCACGTAGCCAATACGGGGCACGTTGTACTTATCGGCCTGACGCCACACAGTCTCAGACTGGGGCTGCACGCCGTCGGCTGCAGAATAGGTAGCCACAGCGCCATCGAGCACACGCAGTGAGCGCTCCACCTCAGCGGTGAAGTCCACGTGTCCCGGAGTATCAATCAGGTTGATTTTATAATTATTGTTGTTCCACTTCCAGTTACAGGTGGTAGCAGCCGACGTAATGGTGATACCGCGCTCCTGCTCCTGAGCCATCCAGTCCATGGTGGCAGCACCATCGTGCACCTCACCAATCTTGTGGGTCTTACCCGTGTAGAACAGGATACGCTCCGAAGTGGTGGTCTTACCGGCATCGATGTGGGCCATGATACCGATGTTGCGGGTCAAATGCAAATCTTGTTTTGCCATTGTTCTTGAAAATCTTTTTCCTAAAAATGTATTTGTCTCTTTTTTGTACGAAAGAAATAGTCCGTCGAATGACTTTCTAAATCAAACGAAAGAAATTGGAATAATAGAACAATTGGCTTGCGCTCAATTATTCCAATTATTCCAATTTCTTTCAATTCAGAAGTGCCATTATTGCAATTTCTTTCAGAATTAGAAGCGGAAGTGAGCGAATGCGCGGTTAGCCTCAGCCATGCGGTGCATGTCTTCCTTACGCTTGAAGGCACCACCCTGGTTGTTGAAGGCGTCCATAATCTCTGCAGCCAGTTTGTCGGCCATCGACTTGCCGCTACGCTTGCGGGCAAACTGAATCATGTTCTTCATCGACACGCTTTCCTTTCGGTCGGGACGAATCTCGGTAGGAACCTGGAAAGTGGCACCGCCAATACGACGGCTCTTCACCTCCACCTGCGGAGTGATGTTGTCGAGGGCCTGCTTCCAAATCTCCAGCGGAGTCTTCTCGGCATCCTTCATCTTGTCCTTCACAATTTCGAGCGAGTTGTAGAAAATCTCATACGACTTCGACTTCTTACCGTCGAACATCAAATGATTCACGAACTTCGAGACCTTCTGGTCGTTGAACACTGGATCCGGCAGGATCACACGCTTCTTTGGTTTTGCTTTTCTCATTTTTGTTTGAATGTTTTTGAATTCTGCTTGGGGCTGTTCTTTGTCTGTGTCTTCAACGTCCACACCCGGACATTTACTCAACCTTTCTTTTAAGAATTACCGATTTCTCGGCTAAGCTGCTTGCGCCTGACAGATCATGTCTGTTTCCCTGTCCCTGCTCAACGGCAGCTTCCTCCAGCAAAACGTTTTGTTTTCTTGTTTTTGGCCATTTGACCTTCTCCGGTCAATTACTTCTTAGCCTTAGGACGCTTGGCACCATACTTTGAACGGCGCTGTGTGCGGTTGGCGACACCGGCGGTATCGAGCGTACCGCGAACGATGTGATAACGAACACCGGGAAGGTCCTGTTGTGTCCCTCTCCGGGAATGTAACTGTTGACTTCCTTCTGGTTAGTCAAACGAACACGGGCTACCTTACGCATAGCCGAATTAGGCTTCTTAGGAGTCGTAGTATAGACACGAACGCACACGCCGCGACGCTGAGGACAGTTGTCCAGCGCGGGTGACTTCGACTTGTCTACGATCACCTTTCTGCCTTTGCGAACCAATTGTGAAATTGTAGGCATAATAATTTAATTTTTTTGTTTATATGTTATTTTGTTTGTATTCAATAAGTTATCGTACGGCCACAATAAGCCGTTTCGGGCTGCAAAGGTAGCAATTTCCCGTGAAACTACCTAATATATATATAAGGAAAGCTTACACAATATGTTTAATTTAAGAAAAAATAACTTTTATTCCCTTAAATTAAACAGAAAAACAGAATAATTGGGAGCAACCAACCGCAGTTTATTGCTCCCACAATGTGTCTTCAAGCCTCGCCGCCGCCCACACTGAAGGGGGCAATGGTGCTGCCAGGCTGTGGCTGATTGGGCAGTTTGATAGTGCCGAAAATGCTCTCATAGCGCGTGATGTTTTCCTGCAGGGCCAGCATCAAGCGCTTGGCATGCTCGGGGGCCAGAATCACGCGGCTCTTCACACTGGCCTTGGGCACGCCGGGCAGCATGCGTGCAAAGTCAATCACAAAGTCGCTGCTGCTGTGGGTGATGACGGCTAAGTTGGCATACTCTCCCTGGGCCACATCGGGCGTCAGTTCTATTTGCAGCCCCTGCTGCTGTTTGTTATCGTTCATTGCTAAAATATAGATTGTTTGTTAATATTGACACAAAGGTAGTGCTTTTTTGTGAAACCTGCAAGCAAACGAGCAGATTTTATGCCATAACCGGGCTGTTTTTTCCGTCGAGCCAGCCAACCGACCCTTCTTCAGCGAAACACGCCGAACAGGTTGTCGCGCTCAAAGAGTTCCATCACCTGCTGCTCAACGGGGGTGCGCAGCACGGTTTCGTTGTCGTGCCAGAAGTCGCGGTTGAAGCCCTGCTGCTCAATGCCGTTGTGCAGGTTGCCATAGAACTTCATTTTCTCGCCACGGCCCATCTTCCTGTCGCCCACGTTGAAGAGAATGGAGCGCGTGGCCACCTGCTTGCCACCCTGTACGTGGCTTTCGTCGACGAAGACCGACTGCACCTCCAGGAAGCCCCGTTCTTCGGTCATGTTCACCACAAAGGCGAACTCCGTGGGAATAATCATTTTTTTTATAACGACAAAGCTGTCTTTCTTCTCATAGTCGCGGTGCAGCACCCTGATGTTGCGGCCCACGCCTTCCATCTTGCGCAGGTGCATGGTCTGTTCATCAATGTAGAGCGTTGCATCGAGTATGCTCTGCCGAACGTGCGGCTGGGGCGCAAAGTGAATGGCAAACAGGCGATTGTCATTGGTGTCGCGAATCACCTTGTAGTCAACGTCGTAGTATTTGCTGTAGTTGCGCGACAGCGGCAACAGGTCGGCAAAGCCCGAAAGCTCGCCCGACTTGGAAGCCACCTCTATCTGAGAGAAGGTGTAGAAGTTGCCATAGAAAGAATAGTGGTGCATACTGTCGCTCCTGATGCCAGCATATCGCCCCGACACCAGTTCAAGGTCGCGCAGCCAGGCAGCCGACTTTCCTGCAAGAAAGGCTTCGGCAAACTCATAGCACACGCTGTCGGCGAAGGCCGTCTGCCGATAGAAGAAGTTTGCCGACTGGCGCTTATGCTTCTGCAACTGGCGCAGTGTTTCCTTGGTGGCCTTGCGAATCACGGGGCCAATGGGCGTCACCGTCACTTCCTGAAGTCCCAGTTCCATGGGCTGCAGTTCCACCACGCGCCTGAGTTGCAGAGCCCTGACGGTCTGCGGCTTGTAGCCCACATAGGAGATATGGAGCACAGCCAGGGAGTCGGTTTCTATTGAGAAACAGCCCTCGCTGTTGGTAATGGTCGACGCGCCGTTCTCCGCATACACGCTGGCAAAGGGCAACGGCTGTCCGCTCTGTGCGTCGACCACGGCCGCCTGAAACACGGCCTGTTGTGCTCCAGCCGGCAATGCAAGCAGCCATAGTAGGAACATGGCTTGCAAATGTTTCATCCACCCCCGTCGTTTCTTCATCTTTGCGTGGTAATGGGCCGTCCTGTGTTGGTGATGCCTTCGGCCGAAACAGCCAGCCTACTGCTGAAGCCATTGTTGAAGAACGACACGCGTGCCCTTCCTTCGTCGTCGGTCGTAAGCTGCGGATTCCAGTAAACGGTGCGCCGGTAGTCGGTCTCTTCAGGCTCAGGCTCCCAGTCATAGTCGGGATTGAAGAACTCGGCAGGGGCCGTGAGGCCCTGGAAGTTGATGCGGAAGCCCATGAAGTCGGGCAGCGGATGTCCATTGGAATAGGTGTTGCCCACCTTGAAGTTGAAGATCGACGTGAGCGGATGGTCATTGTTCTTCGCCTCTTCCGGGCTGAAGCTGAACACTGTTTCGTGGTAGCGTCCTGGCTGATGAATCAGTCTGCGGTTGTCGGCATCGGCATAAAGCTGCAACTGTTCAAAGTTTTCATTGACGGGAAAGAAGTGCATGTTCAGCGGCAGAAGAGCCTCGCTGCCCGTGGCCCGGGTGTAGTGGGTGAAGTTGCCCATGCTGTCCACGCCCACATAGGTGGTGTTCATGCCGTCCAGGCCAAACACATAGAGCAGCTCGGCCAGGCGGGCATAGTGGGCCTTGCCGTCGATTTGATAAACGCTCTGGCGCGCGTCGTGCTCAACGGCCCGCTGCACCTGTCGCGAGTATTGGTTGGTATGAAACTCGCGGTCCATCCATCGGGCATCTTCCAGCATCATCTCCGCAAAGAACATGTCGTCGTCGGCTTTTGGTGCGCCTGCATAAGGGTCGTTCTCATAGAACTTGAAGTCGCTGATGTCGCCGTAGATGTTCGACAGCCAGGCCATCATGTCTTTCACATCCATGACGCAGGTGGGGCTCACGTCGCGGAAATCACTCCAGCGGCGGCGCGTTTTCTTCTGCACCTCGGGCAGCACGTAGCTGTGGCTCACGGCATCGTAGTAGGACAGTCGCTTGACGTTTTCCTTGGGCACGGCCATGAATCCATAGCGAAACATGTTGCGGTCGATGGGGTCGGCCAGGGCTGCTGTTTCGTAGTAGTCGTAGTTCTTGGGCAGGGGCGAATACTGGTTGAGCGGCTCAATGCGCTTGCCCAGCAGGAAGCGAGGCCGTCTGAGCGTGTTCCAACGGAAGTTGTGGGCCGAGATGCCACCGCCCTCAATGCCCAGTTCGGCTATGCTCTGCTTGTTGATGACCATAGCCATGCGCCCTTTGCCGTAGAAGGGAATCATGTTCAGGCGGAAGCATCCCGTTGAGTCCACCTGGGCTTCGCCCGTGAGGATGAGCTGCGGCTTCACTTCGTGTTCGCGGAAGATGCCGCCCGGACTCAGACTGAGCTCCATGGTGGGATTGGTCTTCACAGTGTCGCCGTCGATGTAGAGTTCGGAATAGACCCAGGCCGGCTTTTTGTTCTGCACTTTCCAGAAGCGTTTCGACTCATAGTCGTGATCGTCCCACAGTCTTCCGGCAAACGTGAGTCCGCGCTCTATGGCCAGCATGGGCTCGAAGTCGTTGCCGCTCATCATCTGTTCATAGTCGTAGCGCGTCCAGCCTTGCACCATGAGCAGGGCGTCGAGCGCAGCACGATGCTCGTCGTCGTCTTTCTCGAAGAAATAGGCTGGGTGGGGAATGAAGCCCTTCACTTCTGATGCCAGCAGCAGATAGGACAGCACGGTGGCATCGTCGTAAGACTCTTCACGCGTGCCGTCGTCGGTCACGGCAATGGAGAAATCGTGTTTTTCGCGCACGGGGCGGCCAGCCGAGTCTACCAGCTGGCAAAGCAGTTCCACCTTGTCATACGGGGCCAGCGAGTCGGTTGGCAGGGTTGTCTTCAGCCTGTAGCCTCGCATGTCGTGATTGTCCACAAACACCAGTCGCTGCGCCAGCACCTTGCCCTGGGTGGTGAAGAGCGTCACCACGTTGACGCCCGTTTGCAGCGAGTGCTTGTCTATGACGAAGTCGGCTTGCAGCCGGCTGCGCAGGTCGAGCCTGTCGAAAAAGAGTGTCTTTCCGCGCGACGTGATGCTCAGTCCCAGCTCCAAACCGTCAGTCTGGGCATTGCGGGCCACCATGGTCCTGAGCTGGTTGCCCCGGCTGAAGACGCTGAGCGAATAGCCGCGCTTCTGCGGCTTGGGCAGACTGAACCTGTAGTTGCTTCCCTGATAGGACACCTTCAGCTGCAAGCCGTCGGTCAGCACTTCGCTGTCGAGCGAGTCGGCTGTTACGGAGAAGACGCCACGCCCGGCATAGTCGGTCTTGAAATAGCCAATGCTGTCGCCCCGTCTGATCAGGGCTCCGGCCACGTTGAGCGTGCGGCCTTCGGCATTGTGGGCCTGGAAGGCAATGCGCGTGGGAATGTCGCGCACAAGGTTGCCACCTTCGGGGTAGAAGTCTATGTTCAGACGGTCCTTCACGGGGTCTACCATGCTGGCCGTGGCCTTGGGCAGTCGCGGCATGCGGCGCACGGAGTAGCGACCGCTGTCTACTGCCTCATAGACGGGAAACACACGGGAGAAAACGCCGGCATTGCCATCCAGGTAGCGCTGCAGTCGGGCGCCGTAATGGCGCTTGGAGTCGCTGCCCCTCAGTCGTTTCCAGCCATGGCCGTCGCCTGTCGTGAAGTTCAGCATCCAGGCCGTGTAGGCTCGCACCTCGTAGAAGCCGGCATTCAGCGTGTCCTTCAGATGAAACGAGCCATGGGCCTGGCCGTTCTCGATGACCAGTTTCTGCGTTTCAACGGGGTAGCCAATGGGATTGAGCAGCTCCACATAGAGAATGCGGCTCAGGTCGGTGTGGTGCAGATTGTCGCCCCGCACCACATAGGCTTTGTACCAGATGTCTTCGTTCTTGTAATAAGAGGTGTTGTCGAAGTGCAAGTAGACACGCTCCTGTGGAAACTGCTGCGAAAACAGCTCAAAGTTCTTTTGGCAGCGCATCAGCAGCGAGTCGGCATCGTGGGCACAGGCCGGCAGGATGGCAAGCAACAGGAGTAGCCACAGGTTGAGTAGTCTTTTCATGATGTCGTCGGTTTTTTTAGTCAACAATGCCACGCCCTATTATATATAATAAGGTGTAACGCTATACGTGTTTCTATCTGCGACGCAAACGGTAACAGACGTTCTTTCATACTATAGAGCTCAACTAATCGTCTATGTGATACGATTCTCATATTGGGTGCAAAGATACAAAACAGTTTTGAATTTCAAAAGAAAACAGATGATTATTTAGTACCAACATTTTTTGCATATTGCTTATGAAAAATCTTTACAACTGCCCTTCTGAGATTCGCTCAAAAGTCAGCAACACCCAACTGGCATCAGAATTTGCGAGTTTTGAGCAATTTTCAGGCATTCTGTATAACCTCCTGATAATCAAGCATTAGCAAAACACAGGGCGCAAGACGCGTTGCACCCGCAGCCCAACTGAATCACAACGGAGGCCCCGTTGCACTGTAATGGGGCCTCCGTTGCATATCAACGAGGGCCCCGTTGTGCCTGAACGGGGATGCCGTTGCACACAAACCGAGGCCCCGTTGTGTGCTTACGGCGCCCGACAAGTGCCATAGAAGGGTCTGGCAAATGCCTTCAGCCAACAAAAAAACTGGCTGTTGGGGTTAAAAACAGGCTGAAAGGGGCTTTCCGCTTTCTATTTCAGCATTTTCCAGAATGCTTTTTTCTATGAATTATTTTTACAGACCTGCCCTTCAAGGTCAAGATGAAAATGCAGGAAATGGCTGTGAAAAAAGTTACGGAAAAAGCTTGTAAAAGCGAAGCGATTTTAGAAGATTAACGCATTTCGACCTAAAATAAAGGCAATCAAGGGAAAAACGAGGAACTTCAAATTGAAGGAGAAAGCAAATTAGGGAGGAATGCTGAAGGA
>CACXUV010000088.1 GCA_902770845.1 uncultured Prevotellaceae bacterium | reverse complement strand
CTGCCATGTGTATTTTCCGGGATAGGCCAAATCCAGTCTTCGCTGCACCTGACTGAGCCCAATGCCATGACCACTGCGATCGGCCGAGGTCTTGGGATAGTTAGAGTTTTCAATGTCGCACACAATCTGACCATTATCGGCCTGCAGGTTGATCTTGATGAAACTGGGCCCCAAGGGACTGATGCCATGCTTGAAGGCATTTTCAACCAGCGAGATAAACAGCAACGGAGCCACCACAGGCGAACCAAAGGTGTTAAGCTGAGAGTTCAGCGTTACCTCGACCGACTGTGGCAGTCGCAGTTTCATCAGGTTCACGTAGTTTTCGATGAACTGCACCTCATCAGCCCAGGCCACCTGTGCTTCCTGATTGTCGTAGAGCATGTGGCGCAACATTTTTGACAACTGTTGAATGGCTTCCTGTGCCTTCTGCTGGTCGAACGCCGTCAGGGCATAGATGTTGTTCAGCGTGTTCAGCAAGAAATGGGGGCTAATCTGGTTGCGCAGATTGCGCAGCTCGGCCTCGGTGCGCGCCTCTTCCGACTTTTGCCAGCGCATTGCCAGCTGAACCGTGGTGGCAATGCCGGCCGCCACCAGCAGGTTGAACACATTGCGCAATATGAAGCCCAGCTGGTGCAGCATGTTGGGATGCGGGGGTGGAGGCATTTTCTCGAACTGATTGAAAACAAAGCTCATCCAGCAATGCAGGGCCACTCCCAGGCCAATGCACATCACAGCATTGATGAGAAAGAAATATTTCCTCTCACCCCTGACAAGCAAATGGGGGGTGAGCCACAGGTAGTTGGCATAGAACACCGCCATCACCACCAGTGGCGAAACGCTCAACATCAAATATTGCAGCAAGCTGACACCGTTGCCATGGTTCATGAACGACAACGGTGTGAGGAAAAGCACCAGCCAAACGGCTATGTGCAGCAGAATTTCTACTTTTCTACTCATGCCTGATGGCTTCAATCGGGTCCATGTTGGCAGCCTTCTGTGCAGGAATGTAGCCAAAGAGCACGCCAATGAAGACGCACACCAGGAACGACACATAGATGCTCCATGCAGGCACGCTGCTGGGCATGCCAAAGGCAGGCACAATGAACTGGCTGGCGCCACATCCCACCAGAATGCCCAGAAGTCCACCCGTGACGCTGATGAGCACCGACTCGATGAGGAACTGCAGCGAAATGACAGGTCCCGTGGCTCCCACAGCCATGCGCAGACCAATCTCCTTGGTGCGCTCAGTCACGCTCACCAGCATGATGTTCATGATGCCAATGCCAGCCACGAGCAGCGAGAAAGCCGCAGCAACAACGAGAATGAGCGTCACGGTGTCCATCGTGCTCGACATGGTTTCCATCATCTCTGCCTGCGAGCGAATGGTGAAGTCGTCGGCTGCCTCTCCCTTCAGCTTGTGGTTGTCGCGCAGCATCTGTGTCAGCTCTTCAATGGCAGCATCGCTCAGGTCTTCGGTCACAGCCGAACACACAATGCTCGAGAACCACGTTTGCGCTGCCACACGCTTCATCACCGTGGTGTAGGGGGCAATCATCACATTGTCCTGATCCATGCCCCAGTTGTTGTAGCCCTTCGACTTCAGCACGCCCACGATGGTCATGGGAATCGACTTGAAGCGAATGGTCTTGCCAATGGGGTCTGCGCCCTCACCAAACAGTTCGTTCACGATGGTCTTTCCCACCACCACCTTCTTGGCCGCCTTCTTGATGTCTTCTTCGGTGAAGCATTCGCCTTGCTCAATATCCCACAGTTTAATGTCGAGATACTCGGTACTCTCGCCGTAGAGCGAAGTCGTGGTGTTGTTGTTGCCATAGATCACCTGTCCGCTGGCCGTTACCTCCGGCGACACCTTGGTCACGAATTTCTTTTCGCGCATGATGCGCTCATAGTCGGCCATCTTCAGCGTCTGCATGGCCGACGGGTCTTGGCGCACGCCGCCACGCATGTCGGCACCAGGGCGAATGGTGAGCAGATTGGTGCCCATGGTCGATAGTTCCTTGCGTATGCTCTCTTTCGAACCTTGTCCTATCGACATCATGATAATCACGGCAGCCACGCCGATGATGATGCCCAGCATGGAGAGAAAGGAGCGCATCTTGTTGTTGGCCACAGCGCGGAAGCTGACTTTGAAAAGGTTGAATATGTTCACTTTTTTATTTTCTATTTACAGTTTACCCTTAATTAACGATTTGAACCACCTAACAATTTTCCATCAATCGTCCACTGGCTTGGGCAATGCAGCCAGCGCCTCAGCCGCCGACTTGATGTTTGGGTTCTGCGTGTCTTCGCGTATCTTGCCGTCGCGCAGGTTGATGTTGCGGCTGCTATACTCGGCAATCTCGGGGTTGTGGGTCACGAAGATGATGGTGTGGCCCTGGCGGTGCAGCTCCTGGAAGAGCACCAACATTTCGAACGAGGTGCGGGTGTCCAGATTACCCGTGGCCTCGTCGGCCAGCAGCACAGCAGGATCGTTCACCAGTGCACGTGCAATGGCCACGCGCTGCATCTGTCCGCCCGACATCTGGTTGCTCTTGTGCTCCAGTCGGTCGCCCAGCCCCACAGCCTGCAGGGCTTTCACGGCAGCCTCGCGCCGCTGCTGTGCGTTGTATTTTGTGTTGTACATCAGCGGCAGCTCCACGTTCTCTACGGCCGTGGTCTTGGCCAGCAGGTTGTAGTTCTGAAACACGAAGCCAATCTTCTGGTTTCTCAGATGAGCACGCTGCGTCTTCGACATTTGTCTCACCGACACGCCGTCAAGATAGTATTCGCCGCTGGTGGGCGTGTCGAGACAACCCAGCTGGTTGAGCAGCGTGCTCTTTCCGCTGCCCGATGTGCCCTGAATGGTGACAAACTCGCCTTCATATATCTTGAACGACACGCCGCGCAGAGCCTTCACCGTTTCGGAGCCCACCTGGAAGTAGCGCTTCACGTTCTGAAGTTCTATGACAACTTTTTTCTCGCTCATCGTTCTTTTTTATTTATTTCTTTTTATTATTCTTCGGCCTTGGCATAAACGGGTTGGCGGCTTGCTGCTCTTCTGGCTGTTCGCCCTGGTTGAAGCTGAAGTCGGTGAGCACTTCGGTGTCCTCGCTGATGCCACTCAGAATCTCGGCAAACATGCCGTTGGTGGTGCCCACCTCCACCTTGTGGGCCTTGAAGATGCTGCCCTCCAGTGTCCACACCTTCTGCGGAGCGTCCACATCCTCCATGGTCTGCCCTTCGTCCATCAGGGCCTCGTTGGGCATGAAGCGCAGCGCCTTGGCAGGCACTGCCAGCACATTGTTTTTCTCCAGGGTGAAGATGGTCACGCTGGCCGTGAGACCGGGCTTCAGCTTCAGGTCTTTGTTGGGAGCCGAAATCACCACCTCATAGGTCACCACATTGCTCTCGGTGGTGGCCTGCTGTCTCACCTGGGTCACCTCGCCCTGGAAGGTGTCGTCGGGGAAGGCATCTACGGTGAATGTCACACGCTGTCCCTCCTTCACGCCGCCTATGTCGGCCTCGTCAATGTCGGCAATAACGCGCATGTCGGTCAGGTCTTGTGCAATGGTGAACAGCTCTGGCGTGTTGAACGAAGCGGCCACCGTCTGGCCTTCTTCCACAGCCTTGGAGAGCACCACGCCGTCAATGGGACTGGTAATGGTGGCATAGCCCAGGTTGGTCTGTGCACGCTGCACGCTCTCCTTGGCCGTGGCCACCTGTTCGCGCGCCTGCTGATAGCTCAGCCGTGCACTCTCAAACTCGTCGGCGCTCACCAGGCCCTTGTCGTAGAGCGTCTGGTAGCGGTTGAAGTTGGCCTGCTGATAGCTCAGCGCGCTCTGTGCGCTCGACAGGTTGGCTCGCTGAGCGTTCAGTTCGCTCGTCAGGTTGGTCTTGTCGAGTTCGGCAATGACCTGCCCCTTGCGCACCACAGAGTTATAGTCCACGTAGAGTTTCGACACAATGCCCGACACCTGCGTGCCCACAGTGACCGATGTCACCGGCTCAATGGTGCCCGTGGCCGTGATAGAATTCTGAATGTTTGTTCGCTCAGCCTTTGCCGTGGCGAACGACACCTTCTCTTCCTTCTTTCCGCCCGGCAACAGCAGAAAAGCAATGACCAGCAGTGCTGCCACGCCTGCAATGATCCACAGTTTCTTATGATTCTTCATGACTTGTTGTTATGTTTTCGCGTTTATTCTTATTTTTTCAGACAGTTCATTTTATCTCTTCGCCTGCATAGAAGCTCAGCATCTGCTGGGCCAGAATGGTGAGATACTTGCTCTGCAGCTTGCTTTGCTGTGCCGCAAGCAGGCGGTCTTTGCCCGTCATCAGCTCCACAATGTTCTTCAGTCCCAGCCTGAACTGCTCCGACAGCAGGTCATAGCTTTGCTGCTCGCTCTGCTCGGTGAGTGTGGCGGAGCGAAACTTCTGCTGGTTGGTCACAGCATCGAGCCAGAAGTTTTCAATGGTCTGATACAGCATCTTCCGGCTGTCCTGCATGTCGAGCACGGCCTGTTCGCGCCTGATGCGTGCCTTGTTCACGTTGGTCTTGGTCTGTCTTCCGTCAAAGATGGGAATGCTCACCGACACGCCAGCCGAAGCGTCGAAATTGGTCTTCAGCTGTGTGCCCCAGGCGTTGCTCGACAGCGAGTTGGTGTTGGTTCCCACGCCACCCGTCATGTTCACCGTGGGCAACCATCCTGCCTTGGCACTCTCGATGCTCAGCTCACTGCTCTTCACGGCCAGTTCGCTGCTTCTGATTTCCGGGCGTGTGGTCATTGCCTGCTCAAAGACGGCTTGCAAGTCAGGAATATCGGCCAGTGCCTGCGAGTCGGTGGTTGGAGGCACCACAATGTCGAAGTCCTGCGTTCCGTCCAGCTCCAGCAACTGCTTCAACTGCAACTTATATTTGGATATGTTCGCGCGCGATTCCACTATATTATATTCGTCGCTGGCTCGCTGGGCCGAGAGCTGAGCCACGTCGGCCCGTGACATCTTGCCCACCTCGAGCATTTCCTTTCCGCGCTCCTCATTCTTCCGGCTTGTTTCCAGGCTCTGTTCGTTCACCCTCACGGCCTCCGTCAGATACAGAATCTGCACATACAGCTGGGCTATCTGCTCCTGAATGCTGTTGGCCGTGACCTCAGCCTGCAGCGCTTGCTGTTCAGCGGTGAGCTTGTTCAGCTTCAGAGTGTTCAGGTTGCGGTTGCCGTTCCACACAGTCCACTGTGCGTTCAGTCCGTAGCTGCCGTTATAGTAAGCCTTGTCAATCTTGGTGTTCACCGTGCCGTTGGTCACCGTCGTAATGCCGTTGTCCTTCCAGGGCTGATAGCCCAGGCTTTGGTTGGTCGATGCACTCACTGTGGGCAGCAGAGCCCCCCGTGCTCCTTTCACGTCTTCCTGAGCCGACTGTCCTTCCAGTCGTGCTTTCTGCAGGGTGATGTTGTTCTTCATGGCGTGGTCAATGCATTGCTGCAAAGTCCAGCCGGCCCTTGCGCCAGCAGCAAAGAACAACATGGCTGCAGTGAATATCAGTTCTTTTTTCATCGTTTTGGCTTTCTGTCTTTATATTTACGATGCAAAAATAAGAAGAAAAAACGACTCACGAAAAGAAGATAGATATTTTTTGGCTATTAGTAGATATATTGTGCCTATTCATCGATGGAAACGTATTGTTTTAACATTCTTTTCAGACAAATTTTCAGTCAATCGCTCAAAACCATTGTTTTTCCTGGAAAAACAGTTTGTTTTCACGTGAAAAACAATTTGTTTTCAGCGGAAAAACAATTTGTTTTCTGCGGGAAAACATTTTGTTTTTGCCGAAAAAACAAAATGAGGACTGAGGCTGCAGTGTCTTGGTGTTGGCGCACACTGGCAACCGCGCTGGTCGAATGTTTTCAACCGGCTGCGTTTGAAGATAAAACAAAGAGAAATGAGGAATGCGTTTTGCGTAGTTCAAGAATATAGGAGCTGGATGCTGCGCAAAAGAAAAGCCCTGCTCATAATGAAAGGAGGAGTGGTACCTCCAGGAATCGAACCGGGGACACACGGATTTTCAGTCCGATGCTCTACCAACTGAGCTAAGGCACCATCATTATGTCTTTTATGCAATCCTCTTGATTGCGGGTGCAAAGGTAATAAGAAAATGGCAAATGACCAAACTTTTGTCTTATTGTTTTTGATTTTTTAGCATTTGGTTGTTTGGGAATGTGCAAAAAATGTGTAACTTTGCTGTTCGAAAACGATAATTATATGAATATTTCAGCTTTCATGATAGGCGTGGCAACCGCTTTTTTTGCCATATTCTCCTTGCACATTTTGTTTTGGCGCAAGGACCGCACGCGGTTTCAGATGGTGATGGGTTGCATCATGGCGGTGTGGGCGGTGTGGAGTGCCAAGGATTTGATTGTCACCTTTCCAGGTATGTACACGCCTGAGGTGCTGAACTGGATACAGATTGTTGATGGATGGTCGGCACTGTCATATACCGTCTTTGTGTTCGAAGTGGTGATGCCAGGGTGGACTACATGGCGGCGCATGCTGTTGCTGGCTTTGCCTTTCGTTGCTTTCACGCTGGGCTATGTCTTTGGGGGTGGCGGAACACTGATCCGTGCCTATTCTCTTTTTCTGTGGTTCTATGCCTGGGCCATTGTCATTGTGGGCTATGTCAGGATGACACGCTATTTGGACTATGTGCGTAAGAATTTCTCAAATATCGACAATATCGACGTGTCGTGGCTGCGCCCTGTGTTTTTCTTTGCCATTGCCGGGCAGTTGGCATGGCTTTTCACTTCGCTCTATGCTTCGGTGCTGGTAGACATTCTTTACTATGTGCTCATCATCATGTTGTGGCTTGTTGTGCTGCACTATAGCTGGAACTTCTGTCCCATAGTTGTGGAAAAGGATGCTGAGGTCGATGATGCTGTGCCTGTGCAGAAGAATGTGTCGCCCATTCCAGAGGGGGCGCTGGAACGCCTGGTGGAAGAACAGCGGTTGTATCTGAAAAAGGACTTGACGCTGAGCGAACTGGCACAGGCCCTGAACACCAACCGCACCTATGTGAGCAACTATCTGAGTCAGGTGCGGCAACAGACTTTTTACGACTATATCAACCAGTTGCGCATTGAGCGTGAGAGCATTCCCATGATGCAAGAGCATCCTGAATATAAGCTGGAGCATGTGGCTAAAGAGAGTGGCTTCGCTTCAATGTCCACGTTCCGCCGTGCATTTACAAAACTGACTGGACAGATGCCCAGTCAGTTTGCTGCTGCTTCTTCTTGAATTTCTTTTTGAATGATAATGAAATGAATGCGCAAGGCGGTACTGATTTTTCTGTCTACTCACTCTTCAGTGGGTTCCAACCTTGTGCCTTCAGTTCAAATTCTTGATTGTCGCGCGTCACAAGCACATGGCCGAATCGCTGATCTGTGATGTGGCCAACAATCTTCTCATGATCGCCAATGGGCACCGTGAACAACAGTTCATAGTCTTCGCCGCCGTTCAGGGCACAGGTGGTTACGTTCATGTTCAGTTCTTCGGCCATCACCGCCGTCTGATAGTCAATGGGCAGGTTCTTCTCGAAGATGCGGCAGCCCACTCCGCTCTGCTTGCAAATGTGCATCAGCTCCGACGACAGGCCGTCGCTCACGTCCATCATGGCCGTGGGCTTGATGCCCGCTTCGTGTAGTTTCTGGATAATATCGCCACGAGCTTCGGTCTGCAACTGGCGCTGCAACAGATACTCCTTGCCGCTGAAATCGGGCATGGAGAGCGCAGACAACTGACTGTTGAGCATGGAGAGCTTTTTGCTGTCACCAGCCATTTGTGCTTCCTTCATTTTCTTTTGCAGGTCCTCCACCTGACTGTAGTACACGCTTTTCTCTCGCTCCAGCAGTTGCAGGCCCATATAGGCAGCTCCCAGGTCGCCGCTGACGCAGATAAGATCGGTGTCCTTGGCTCCGTTGCGATAAACAATTTCTTCTTTCCTTGCCTCGCCAATGCAGGTGATGGATATGGCCAGTCCTGTATAGCTGCTGGTGGTGTCGCCTCCCACGATGTCTACGCCCCACTTGTCGCAAGCCAGTCGCAAGCCTTCATAGAACAGTTCCACATCTTCCACCGAGAAACGCTTCGACAGAGCCAATGACACCGTCAGCTGTCGTGGCGTGCCATTCATGGCGAACACATCGCTGATGTTCACCATGGCCGACTTATAGCCAAGATGTTTCAGGTCGATGTAGGTCAGGTCGAAATGCACGCCCTCCATGAGCATGTCGGTTGTGATGAGCACTTCTGTGTTGGGGTAGGAAAGTACGGCGCAGTCGTCACCCACGCCGTACTTTGTCGATTCGTTCTTCTTTCCTATATTGCTGGTCAGCCGGTCAATCAAGCCAAACTCGCCCAGTTTTGCTATTTCCATATTTTACGATTGTTTGCGAAAAAAGTTTACTTCCAGTTTTCAGTGGGATGGTCTTCGTTGTGCTTGTTTGACAGGCTGCTCTCCACCTTTTCAGAACGCACAATCATTTCGCGCATGATTTCGGTCATGATGGGTTGAGCCTTGTCAGCAGCCTCCTGCACTTCTTCGTGGCTCACTTCGACGGGACTGTCGAAGCCGCCCAGGTCGGTCACCACGCTGATGCCAAAGGTGCGTATGCCGCAATGATGGGCCACGATTACCTCGGGCACGGTGCTCATGCCCACGGTGTCGCCACCCAAAGTGCGATACATGCGATACTCGGCAGGCGTTTCGAACGTGGGGCCTTGCACCCCCATGTAGACACCGTACTGCAGGCGAATCTTCTTTTCGCGGGCTATCTGGCTGGCCAGTTGTATGAGTTTCGGGTCGTAGGTTTCATGCATATCGGGAAAGCGCGGACCCGTGGGGAAGTTCTTGCCACGCAAAGGGTGTTCGGGGAAAAAGTTAATGTGGTCGGTAATGACCATCAGATCGCCAATCTTGAAGCCTGGGTTCATGCCTCCTGCTGCATTTGAAACGAAGAGCGTCTTGATGCCCAGTTCATACATGACACGCACGGGGAAGGTCACCTCTTTCATGGAGTAGCCCTCATAGTAATGGAAGCGCCCTTTCATGGCCATGATGTCCACACCGCCCAGTTTGCCGAAGATAAGTTTGCCGCTGTGACCTTCGACCGTAGATACAGGAAAATTGGGTATTTCAGAATAGGGTATCTCTAAAGCATCAGTAATTTCGGAAGCTAATTGTCCGAGTCCCGTCCCAAGCACGATGGCTGTCTTGGGATTTGTGGTCATCCTTTGCTTTAGCCAGGATGCTGTTTCTTGAATTTTTTCGTACATAGCCGATGATATTTTCGTTAAAGATTGTTTCTTGTTCAAGCATGAACTGAATTTCAACAGGCAGCACATAGATGTTTTGCCTTACCTCCTCGCTCAGGCTGTTGCCAACGAGTTTCAGTCGGGCGGCATCTTTCTCGGTGGTAATGATGCACTTGGGCTCTGGCATGGTTGCAAATGTTTCGTTGATGCGCCGAATGTCCTTGCGGCTGAAACTGTGGTGATCAGGAAAACTGAGCGGTGTGAGGTGAGGGGTCAGTGGCTTCAGGTCCTTTATCAGCTGCTGTGGCGAAGCTATGCCCATGAGCAGCAGCACATGCTCGTCGGCTCTCAGTTTTTGTATGTCGCGTATGTTCTTCTGTGCAAACAGGGCGTACATAGTTCCATAGCTGAGCGTGGTGAAGTAGAGGCGCTGATAAGGAAACAGGTCCATGGCCTTGGTGATGACACGATATTCCATGGGCTTCAGGTCCTTTGGGCATTTTGTTACGATGATGATGTCGGCCCGGTTCTTTCCGCTGAGTGGTTCGCGCAGACGACCTGCTGGCAGCAGTGCGTCGTAGATGATAAGGCGGTGATAGTCTACAAGCAGGATGTTGATGCCAGGCTTCACATAGCGGTGCTGGAAGGCATCGTCGAGTAGCACCACATCGAGTTGTTTGTCCTGCTTGGTGAGCAGCTCGATACCTTCTCGCCGATGTTTGTCGACAGCCACTATGAGACTGGGAAACTTCTGTTTCATCTGGTAGGGTTCATCGCCTATTTGTGATGCCGTGGTGCTGTCGTCGGCTAGTAGGAATCCTTTTGTCTTTCGCTTATAGCCCCGGCTCAGCACGGCCACTCTCATTTTTTTTTGCAGCAGTCTGGCCAGGTATTCCACATGAGGCGTTTTGCCTGTCCCTCCCACGGTGATGTTGCCTACGGAGATGACGGGCACGTCGAAGACTTGACTCTTCAGGATGCCGTAGTCGAAGAGCATGTTTCTGAATCTTACTCCCAGTCCGTAGATCCAGCTCAGTGGCCGTAGCCAGTCGTTTATCTTGATAAAATCGCCTTCCATTCCATCAGATGAAACAAATCACTCAATTCTTGTGCTGAATGGAAGACGTGCCTGCAGGCGATTGCGCTGCTGTGCCTGTCGCAACTGCATGACAGGCTCGTACAGGTCGCCCAGCACTTCGCGCAACTGGCCATCGAGATAGCTCCCCTTGTTTTTCTCTTCGTTAAAGAGATTGTCGGTCCAGTCTCTCTTGCCAGGATATGCTGATGTGTAATATTCATCTTCAATCTTGGCCAGTTCGGCAGCTTTCTTCACGGCATCGTCGAGCGAGCCAATCTTGTCGACCAGGTGAATGGGCAGTGCGTCGGTGGCCAGCCACACGCGTCCCTGTGCAATGGAGTCCACTTCGTCGCGCGTCATGTTGCGACCTTGTGCCACAATGCTCAGGAAAGTCTCGTAGCCACGGTCCACATAGCTCTGCATGTTGTGTATCTCTTCTGCATTTTCTTTGTCAAAAATCAGTTTTTCTTCGTAGTCGGTATAACGGTTGGTCTTCACGCCATCAAAAGTCACGCCCAGTTTGTCGGTCACCAGTTCGCTGAAGTTGGGCACCAGTCCAAAAATACCAATCGAACCAGTGATGGTGGTTGGCTCGGCAAAGATGTAGTTGGCACCAGCACTGATCATGTAGCCGCCCGATGCAGCCAGTCCGCTCATCGATACCACCACGGGCTTTTTCTCTTTCAGAAGTTCGATGGCGTGCCATATCTGTTCCGATGCAACAGCACTGCCGCCAGGCGAGTTCACGCGCAGTACCACAGCTTTTACATCGTCGTCGTCGGCCAGTTTCTGCAGGTCTTCCACCGTCTTGTTGCCCACAATCGAAGCACTGGTAGAGAAACCACTGGTCATTTGGTCGATAATCTCGCCGTAAGCATAGTAAATGGCAATCTTCTCGCCCTTGTCCTTCTTCTTCGACTTTACGCTGATCATGTCTTCCAGCAACAGCTGGTTGATGTCGTCGTCCTGGTCAATGCCCAGTTTGGCCTTAACCACCATCTTGATTTGTTCCGGGTACATGGTTCGGTCAATGAGGCGAGCCTTCACATAGTCCTGTGGATTGGCAAAGGCTATGATGCTGTCGCTGGCCAGCTGGTCCAGTTGCTGTGCCGAGAGTTTGCGGCTGTTGGCCATGTCCTTCAGCATGTGTTGCCAGATGCCTTGCAGATAAGCCGTGCGCTGTTCGCGGTCGTTGTCGCTCATGTCCTTGCGCGTCACGCTCTCCACGGCACTCTTATACTTTCCCACGCGTGTGGCTTGATACTTCACACCCAGCTTCTCGTAGAGTCCCGTCATGTACTGGTTCTTGCCTCCCAAGCCTTTGAAGTCTATCATGCCTGTCTTGTTCAGGAAAACGGAGTCGGCCACAGATGCCACATAGTAGCTGGCCTGCGTATATTGGTCGGCAAAGGCAAAAATCCACTTGCCGCTCTTCTTGAAGTCGAGCAGTGCGTCGCGCAGTTGCTGTGCAAGGGCGGGAGAGTCGAATACAGCAGCACCTCCCTCAATATAAATTCCTTTAATGTCGTCCTCGTCTTTGGCTTTGCTGATGCTGGCCAGAATGTCGTCCAGTCCCATTTCGCCCATGTCGGCCTGTCCAAGCAGCATGCTCAGTGGGCTGTTATCTTCGGTGCGCTCCTGAATCATTCCGTTCAGTTTCAGCACAAATACAGAGTTTTCTTTCACCTGGGTCTTTGCAGAACTGCTGGCAATCATGCCTACCAGGCTGATCATGAACAAAATACCGCTGATAACAGACAGCAAAATAATGCCGCACATGGTGGCAAACACCATTTTGAAAAATTCTTTCATTGTGTAAAATGTTTTGAAACGTTTCTTTGGTGCAAAGATAAGGAAAAAAAATAGATTAGCCCATAAATTGCAGTTTTTTTTCATTTTTTTCGCAGGATAGAAAAAAGTTTGTATCTTTGCGCCATAAAAACTAATCTAACATAATTTCGTGTAAAGATGAAACAACGACTCGTTTTGGGCCTCGTGATGGCAATGTTTTGCACCGTGGCCATGGGAAAGAAAAAAGTGGTTCAGCCCGAATTGTGGCCTGATGGGACTCCCATATCGGCTTGGTTCAGTGATACCAGCCGGGTTGATGTGCAAAAGCTGGGACGTCGCTATGTTGTGACCGACTACGGTGTAAAGAACTATAGTGAGCAGGTGCAGACAGAACAGCTGCAGGCCGTGATAGACCGTTGTGCCCAGGAGGGTGGGGGCGTGGTGGTGGTTCCGCGTGGCTTTGTGGTAAGTGGCAGTCTGTTCTTCAAGCCCGGCACGCACCTGCTGATTGAAGAAAACGGCGAGTTGCGTGGCAGCGACCGCATTCGCGACTTCAAACTGTTGAAAACCCGCATCGAGGGTCAGACGCGCCAGTACTTTGCCGCCTTGGTCAATGCCGATGGTGTGGATGGCTTCACTATCACCGGCCCAGGCACTATCAATGGTAATGGTCAGCCTTATTGGGAAGAGTTTTGGATTCGCCGCCAGTTCAACCGTGAGTGTACCAATGTAGATGCCATGCGCCCTCGCAATGTATATATTTCTAATTCGAAGAATGTAACGGTGCAAGATGTGCGTATTATCAATTCCCCCTTTTGGACCAATCATCTCTATAAGTGTGAGAATGTGCGCTATTTAGGCTGTTACATCTTTGCTCCGTTCGACAATGTTACATCGGTGGATCCCAAGCGTGGCGCACCGTCGAGTGATGCCATCGATATTGATGTGTGCAAGAACGTGCTCATATCGGGTTGTTACATGAGTGTGAACGACGATGCCGTGGTGTTGAAGGGCGGCAAGGGCACCTGGGCCGACAAAGATCCCGACAATGGGCCATGCGAGAACATTATTGTGTCAGACTGTGTGTATGGTCGCGTGCATGGTTGCATGACGCTTGGTTCGGAAAGCCTGCACGACAGAAACGTCATCATGCGTCGTTGTCAGGTGACCAATGCCAGTCGTGTCCTGTGGCTCAAGATGCGTCCAGACACGCCGCAGCATTATGAATATGTGCGTGTGGAAGATTTCAAGGGCTCTTGTGGCTCATTCCTTGTGGTGCGCCCTTGGACACAGTTCTTCAAGCCTGAAGACCGTGAAGACATGCCACTCTCACAATGCAACAATATATCGTTCCGCAACATTGATATGCAGTGTAAGAATTTCTTCGATGTGGGCAAGAGTGATAAGTATCGTTTGACAGACTTCTCTTTTGAAAACATCAATGTGGTCGACCAGAAAAAAGCTTTCGACCCGCAGCTGATTGATAACTGCACGACCAAGAACGTGGTAATAAAGTAATGCTTATGACGAAGCGAATATGGTTTTTTCTTGTGCTGTTACTGTTGACGCCGGCCCTTGCAGCAGCAACCTCTGAGCGACAAAAACTGAGTTTCAATGCAGGTTGGCGAATGTTGGTGGGCGATGTGGCTGAGGCTTCGCAGGTAGACTACAACGACGCTGGATGGCAGCGCGTCACGCTACCCTATGCTTTCAACGGCGATGAGGCTTTCCGTAAGGACATCGTTGACCTGACCGACACCATTTGCTGGTATCGTAAGCAGTTCCAGTTGAGCGAAGCCGACATCAAGGGCAAGGTGTTCATTGAGTTTGAAGGAGCCCGTCAGGGAGCCGATGTGTGGGTGAACGGCCAGAAGGTGGGCTTCTCTGATAATGGCGTGATGGCTTTCGGCTTCGACCTCACTCCTTATATAATAAAAGGTGAGAACGTCATTGCTGTGCGCTGCGACAACTCGTGGCAGTATCGTGACCGCACGCTCAACAGCCGCTATCAGTGGAACGACAAGAACTTCAATGCCAACTATGGCGGTCTTCCCAAGAATGTCTATCTGCATTTGACGGGTAAACTCTACCAGACTTTGCCGCTATACTCCAACCTTGGCACAACGGGAACGTATGTCTATGCCACTGATTATGACATTTCAGGACACAAGGCTATCGTCAATGCCGAAGTTCAGGTGAAGAACGACGGCACGCAGTCATGCACTTTTGCCCTGCAAGTGGTTGTAAAAGATGCTGATGGACAACAAATTGCGCAGTTCCAGGGTGATAGTCAGACCGTAGCTCCAGGTGCTATAATCATGGCCAAGGCTCGCCAGCCGGTTGCTGGTTTGCACTTTTGGTCGTGGGGTTATGGCTATCTTTACACCATTGAGACCAGTCTTGTGGTCGGCGGTTCCGTCACTGACCAGGTAATCACTCGCACAGGCTTTCGCAAGACGGAGTTCAAGGATGGCAAGTTCTATCTGAACGATCGCGTGATGATGGTGCATGGCTATGCTCAACGTACTTCGAATGAATGGCCTGGCGTCGGCATCTCTGTTCCTGCTTGGCTGAGCGATTATAGCAACGACCTTGTGGTGAAGAGTGGTGGCAATCTAGTCCGTTGGATGCATGTCTGCCCTTGGAAGCAGGACATCGAATCGTGCGACCGTGTGGGACTGATTCAGGCCATGCCAGCCGGCGATGCTGAAAAAGATGTTGATGGTGCCCGATGGCAGCAGCGCACCCAGCTCATGCGCGATGCCATCATCTATAACCGCAACAACCCCAGCATCATTTTCTATGAATGCGGCAACTATCGTATCTCAAAAGAACATATGCTGGAAATGAAGCAGATACGTGACCTGTATGACCCATACGGCGGACGTGCCATTGGCTCGCGTGAGATGCTCGACCGCCCAGAGGCTGAATATGGCGGTGAGATGCTTTACATCAACAAGAGCGCCACGAAGCCCATGTGGGCCATGGAGTATTATCGCGATGAGGGCTTGCGCAAGTATTGGGATGAATACTCCTATCCGTTCCACAAGGAGGGCGACGGCCCCCTTTATCGCGGTGCACCGGCGCTGGACTACAATCACAATATGGACGCACTGGCTTGCGGCATGGTGGAGCGCTGGCATGAATACTGGCTGGAGCGTCCTGGCACAGGAAAGCGTGTGAGCAGTGGTGGCGTGAAGATTGTGTTCAGCGATACCAACACCCATCACCGTGGTGAGTCGAACTACCGCACCAGCGGCGTGGTCGACGCGATGCGCATACCGAAGGATGCCTTCTTTGCCCACCAAGTGATGTGGGACGGCTGGGTGACCCCTGAGCATGAACGCACCTACATCATTGGCCATTGGAATTATGAAAGAGGGGGGGGCAGTACCATTGTTAAACCCGTTTACGTAGTAAGTACTGCCGACGAGGTGGAGCTTTTCGTCAATGGCAAAAGTGTGGGCAAGGGCGAGCGCTCCTTTCAGTGGCTGTTCACCTTCAAGGACGTGAAGTTCGAACCAGGCACCCTTGAGGCTGTAGGCTATTCAAAGGAATCTCCAACAGCCCTTTCTCCACTAAAAGAAACCTCTCGCTACAAAATTGAGACTGCTGGTGAACCTTTTCAGTTGAAGCTGACGGCCATAGAGAATCCAGAGGGCTTCAAGGCCGACGGGGCCGACATGGCTTTGGTGCAGGTCGAAGTGGTCGACAAACAGGGCCGCCGTTGTCCGCTCGACAACCGCATGGTACACTTTGCCTTGTGGGGCGAAGGTCGGTGGATTGGTGGCATTGCCACACGCAACAACACCGATTTCTTGAAGGAGAACGACAAGAAAGACCCCACATTGCTCGATTCGGCCAACAAGAAGAATCTGAGCGACAACTACGTGGGCCGCATGTCCCTGCCTGTGGAGTGTGGCGTCAATCGCATTCTGGTGCGTTCCACCACTACTTCTGGAGCTATCAATCTCTCAGTTGCAGCCGACGGTGTGCGTCCTGCTTACTTAACGCTAAACACCCAGCCTGCTCCCCCCAGCCATGTCTTGCCGGCACTCACGCTTGCCTCTCGGCTTGATCGTGGTGAAACGCCTGCAACGCCCTCTTATGTTGACAGCCAGACAAGTGTTGATGTTGTCAGCGTAAAAGCTGGTAGCAACCAGCCTGACGCACACAATGCCTTTGATGACAACGAACTGACTGAGTGGAAAAGCGACGGCGAGCGTCAGAATGCCTGGATCACCTATAAGCTGGCCCGCAAGGCTGCTATCAGCGAGATTGCGTTGAAACTCACTGGTTGGCGACAGAAGTGCTACCCGCTTGAAGTCTATGCAGGCAAAAAGAGAGTGTGGCAAGGCATCACGCCTGCAACCTTGGGCTATGCCCACATTCACATTGATCAGCCTGTGGCCGCCAACGAGCTGACCATCAAAATGGTGGGCCCTGTGCAAAACAGCAGTAAGTTCGGGCAGGTGAAGGAGTTGGCTGGTGGTGTGGCCAACGAGTTGGACCGCATGAAAACAGCAAAGGGAAAAACAGAGCTACGCATTGTCGAGGTTGACCTGCTCGAGACCGTGAAGTAGAACGCTGTTCAGTTAATCTGATAGGAAATAATCCCTTGGTTTATTTGGTTAATTCGGAGGATTTGAGTAAATTTGCAACGAGAATTGAGTAAATCTGTAATAAGATTTGAGCAAATTCACGGTAAGAATTGAGTAAAATCTACAAGCGTTTTGAGTATGACTTATATACGAAAACAATATCACTCACTTCGGGAGCGCATCCTTGAACCAAGGCACTTTATGCAGATATTGGCAGGACCGAGACAGGTAGGAAAAACCACGCTTGTCGGTCAGGTTCTGGATGACATCTCCATTCCGTATACCTTAGAAGTGGCTGACGCTGTAGATCCTAAGGATAGCGACTGGATTCACCGTGTATGGGAGTCTGCCCGTGCTACGATGCAAATACGCAAAGAGCAGGAGCGCCTGTTGGTAATAGACGAGGTGCAGAAGATTGACAATTGGAGTGAGGTGGTGAAACGCGAATGGGATGAAGACTGTCGTCGACATGTGAACCTGAAGGTGGTGCTGCTTGGTAGTAGCCGCCTTCTGCTGAAACGGGGAATGACAGAATCGTTGGCC